>JALUXI010000118.1 GCA_027019045.1 Piscirickettsiaceae bacterium
TATTTCTTGGCGGTTGCAAATGGATCGCTCAAATACCCCATGTCATTATTATGATGCTGGCAATTTGACGCTCTCACAATTTTTAAATCATAAAGATTGGACCAGAACCCTCCCGCTTGAGGTTTTAAAGGCAGCCATTCAGTTTGAAAAGACCTATCAAAAGCATGCGATAGCCGCTCTTTGGTTGGCAAGCAGAAATCTTTATGCACAGGAGCGTTTTATCAATGAGCCTTTTCTTTTTTTTCTGGCAGTTGACTATGGTGTAAAGCATCGCTATCCTGCAGAAAAGTTATTTGAACTGTTTGCCCAAAAACGGAGTGAGACCTTTAAGTTATATCAACTTCCTCCAGAGAAAAGATTAATCAAGTTTTTTAAAAAATTCTTTTCAAGGGCGTTTAATGAATCAAAATTTCATCAAGTTGTTCAGCTTATACGGCAACATGGCATAGACAGAGTATGTGTCATACAAAACATTCATCAGCCTTTTCTAAATAGCCTTGAATCTACACCTGACTTATTTGACTACCCTGCCTTTTTACGAATAGAAGCTTTAACCGATATCAAGCACATATTGATGCTTATTTTAGATATTCGACAAATGAGTGAGGCATTAAATAAGCCTTATCACCTTAAACTGAAAACATTTAAACGCATTGCACAAATTAAAGGGCTGCACACAAGATGCGTTAAAGAAATTAATAATAAATATAAGGAAGGTGCAAACAACCCTGAAAACATAAAAAATATATTCCCTTCTCCCCCTAATCTATTGGAAAACCCCAATATTCAATACATTTATCATCTATCCGCTCTCATCCAGGAAGGAGTGGAGATGAATAACTGTGTAGCCTCTTATGCAGAAAAAATTTTATCCAGGAAGTACTTTGTTTTCAAAGTATTAAAGCCGCAAAGAGCAACCTTGGGCGGAATATGTCAACATGTTTTGAACCAGCTCTTTAAAAATTAAATTGCTTTTGTTTTCACCCTAGCCAAAGTTGGAAAATTAACACCCGCCTCCAAGATACTCGGATCTGCATCTTCTGGAATTGGATTGATAAAAACTGCTTTAGGTGGCAACTGAACCCGTGGACAACCTTTACTAAAGCGTTCAGGATGTTCTTTATAGGCAGAGTCCAACGCCATCTGTTGGGTTTTGGCAACCTCAAAACATTCACCCGTAAACACCTGATTAGGTGTAAATCCTGCAAGAGAACTATGATGGTGTTCATGGTTATACCAGTTAACATACTCCTCACACCATTGCATGGCGTGGTCATAGTCCTCAAAACGTCTTGGATAGTCTGGTTGATATTTGAGTGTTTTGAATTGTGCTTCACTCATAGGGTTGTCATTACTGACTCTTGGGCGACTATGACTGGCAGTTATTGACAGCTCCCCTAACAGGTCAAGGTAACAGTGGGCAATCATCGGACTGCCTCTGTCTTGGTGTATGGTCAAGCTGTTAGGTGCAATATCATAGCGCTCGGTTGCTTCTTGCATCAGTTGTGATGCAAGGGCACTATTTTCTTTTCGGGAAAGCAGCCAAGCAACGATATAGCGGCTAAAGAGGTCCATAACGACATAGAGGCATAAATACTCGCCCTTCTTTACGGTGGGAAGTTTGGTAATATCCCAAGTCCAGACTTCATTCGGTATACTGGCCTTAAGTCTTGGCACAGCATGAGATTGCGCTGGACGTTGTTGGCGACGCTCTCCAGATTGATTTTGCTTTTGTAGTAACCGGTGCATGGTACTGATTGAGCACAGGTAGTGCCCTTTTTGTAACAGGTCATAATAGACCTGAGCGGGCGGCTGGTTACAGTATTGTTCACTGTTGAGTATCTTTAATACTTCGTCACATTCTTGCTGGGTAAGCGCTCTAGGCTGTCGACTCTTTTTTCGACAGTGTTTAGGGGGCTGTATGGGGCCGCAGAAGGCTTTACGCTGTTGTTGTCGGCGCCATGTATTGCGACAGAGGTCAAGTGTGTCACAAAGCTGTCTTTCTGAGAGCGTAGTTGTTAGTGCGATATCCTCCATTAACATTGCGAGTCGCTTTGTTCGAGCTGCTCGATCAGTGCCAAGGCTTTTTTTTGGAGTGAAATACAGCTCTCTTTTATCTCTAGCTGTTTGAGTAGACGAGCATTCTCTTTTTCGAGTTGCTCAATGCGTTTTTGTTCAGGCGTTTTAGTGGGCTTTGGACCGGGTTGCGATTTACTTAGGCCTTCTATTCCGTTTTGTGCAAACTCTTTACGCCACTGTGCTAGTTGGTTGGAGTAAAGTTTTTCTCGTCTGAGCAAGGCGCCAAGCTCACCGTGTTTGCAGGCATCCGCTTGTTTTAGAATAGAGAGTTTGTATTCTGTCGTAAAGCGACGGCGGCTTCGCTTTTCAAGTTCGGCTTTTGGGGTAACCTTTGGTTCAATTGTTGTATCTGGCTTTGGCATTGTGTTCTCCATTTTTGCCCTAAGTTGTATGTTAACTCAAAATTGATTGGTTCAATGCCATGTTGACATACAGGGGGATCCCCCCGAACAACGACGAGACACTCGGCAAACACAGAGCATCCCCATTCTGAATGCGCTTAGACAATGGCTAGATAAAAGTCTGCAAAGCACCGTGCCCAAAAGCAAACTGGGTGAGGCGTTAGGCTATTTGGCTAAAAACTGGGATAAACTTTTCGTGTATACCTCTGATGGTAGATTGA
>JALUXI010000119.1 GCA_027019045.1 Piscirickettsiaceae bacterium
TCAGGAGTCATGATTTCCCAGAAGAAGGTGTGGTTCCAGTGACCGCCGCCATTGTTGCGGATGGCTGGTGAAAGTTGTCCAGCATTGGCAATTAACTCTTCCAAGCTTTTGTCTTCAAGCTCGGTGCCTGCAATGGCGTTGTTGACATTATTGATGTAGGTTTGATGATGCTTAGTGTGGTGAAGCTCCATAGTTTGTGCATCAATGGAGACTTCTAAAGCATCGTAATCATAGGGAAGAGGAGGTAAAGTAAAAGCCATATGTATGTTCCTTTATTGGTTAATAATAGCGATTCTTATTGTAACCACTTTTTTTTGTTTGTAAATAGTTGAGTAAAGTGTAAGGTTTTAGAAAATATTGTCTAAATGCTCAGGTGGTGGGGTGATGTCGCTAAACTTCTCTTTTTCGGAGGGCGGCATTTGCATGTAATAACCTTTTTTCTGAATGCCTTCATAGACTTTGGCGGCATCTTCCCGTCCCATTTTGCGAGTGGGTGTGAGTTCAAAGTCGATGACATGGATTGGCTCGCCAAACATGACCAGTAGCTCGTCGGCTAAACTCTCTAAGCCCGCTTCGGTCGGCACGAACAGAAAGAGGTCTTCGGTTTTTTTAGTTTTATAGGCGGATACTTGAATGGGGTCGCTCATCTGATCAATCTCGCTTTGATTTAAATTGCACTCATTGTACCAAATATAGGCATTTTCCCTGTAAACACTTGACCTAAAATTAGGAAATCCTTATGCTTACAGGATTGCATATTGATCTGAGAGGACAGAAAAGTGATTTTAGGTAAACAGGTGGTGATCATTGGTGGCACGGGCTTTGTGGGTCGAGCGGTGCTGAATGCTTTATCCAAAGCGGATTATCATTGTAAAGTCTTGGTGCGTCGTCCAGAACGACACCGTGATCTTTTACTTTATAAAAATACTTCCTTGGGACATTGTGGTTCCATCAGTGATCCTTTTGCTTTGGGTCGCCACCTAAAGGGAGCGGACATTGTGGTGAATTTGACCACTGACCTCTCTTGTGGCACGGAGACAGTGAGCGTGGAGGATTTGCAGAGTGTCAATCGCAGTATTCGTAAAGCGATTGATCAAAGCGATGTGAAGCGGGTGATGACGCTCTCTTTCTTTGGCGCCGATGCCAATCAAATGTCTGATGGCTGGCGACGGGTATTGGGTGAAGTGGAAGCGATGATGCTGACGCTAGGCAAAGCACCTGCTACGGTGATGCGTGCTGGCTTGCTGATGGGTGAGCATGACGATGTGACCACTCGCTATCAGCAGCAGTTGAAGCTTTTGCCTATTTTGCCTGTTCCCCATGGCAAAACCGTGGTGCAGCCGCTTTGGGTAAATGAATTTGCGAAGGCTTTTGCAGGCTTAGTGCCGCAGATGGATAAGGCTGGACAGGTGTTTGAAGCAGCGGGTGAAGAACGATTGACGCTCCTCAATTTGGCGAAAACGGTTGCAGAGTTAATGGGTAAAGAGGATGCACTCGTTTTCCCAATGTGTCCCTTTAATGCCAAAATCATGGCTAAAATGGGTCGATTAGCCCCAGTGCGTTCTGTCTCTCCTTCGCAGTTGATTATGTTGAATCAAGACATGGTGACCGATCAAGATTTTGAAAGCCAATTTGGTTTTGAACCCGCTTGCTTGGAGCATGCCCTCTCTACTTATATTGTGCCAAATCACCTGCGTGCAAGATATAACTTCTTACGCCGTGAGGCTGGAAGGGACTCAAGCGAACTCTCTATTTTGGATCATGAGAATCCAATAGAAGTACCTTAGAATGAGTCAAACAAAGCCCTTCGGGGCTTTTTTTATGGAAGTGAGAAGATGAAAGTGTATTTAGTGGGGGGGGCAGTGCGAGATGCGTTGCTGGGTATCCCCAATTATGACCGTGATTGGGTGGTGGTGGGCAGTACGCCTGAGGCAATGTTGGCGCAAGGATTTGAGCAGGTGGGAAAAGATTTTCCTGTATTTCTGCACCCGCAAACCAAAGAAGAGTACGCCTTGGCGCGTACAGAACGCAAGCAGGGACAGGGGTACCATGGCTTTCAGATCTATGCTGACCCTTCGGTGTCCTTGGAAGAGGATTTAAAACGCCGAGATTTAACGATTAACGCCATGGCACAAGACCCAGAAACGGGTGAAATCATTGACCCTTACGGTGGACGGCAAGATTTAGAAAATCGCCTGCTTCGCCATGTTTCGCCCGCTTTTGCAGAAGACCCGTTGCGGGTGTTGCGAGTGGCTCGGTTTGCTGCCAAGCTGGCGCCTTTTGGTTTTAAATTGGCAGACGAGACCGCACAGTTGATGCAACAGATGGCACAATCGGGCGAACTTGCCGCCTTGACACCTGAACGGGTCTGGCAGGAGGTGGTGAAAGTTTTCAACACGCAGCAACCGAGCGTCTTCTTTTTAACGCTGCGGCAAGTGAATGCTCTGGATGCACTCTTTCCTGAAATCGACTGCCTTTTTACGGTTCCACAGTCGCCAAAACATCACCCTGAAGGCGATGCGGGGATTCATACGATGATGGTCTTGGATGCGGCTGCCAAATTGAGTGAAACCCATTCGGCAAAGGTGAAACTTCGCTTTGCTTGCCTAATGCACGATGTGGGCAAATGTGCCACCGATCCTGCCTTATGGCCTAAGCACCCTGAACATGAGGAAAAGGGCGTGCCGATTGTGGATAG
>JALUXI010000120.1 GCA_027019045.1 Piscirickettsiaceae bacterium
ATGTCTTCATCACCAAGACTAAGACCACTTCTCCTTTCTGAATCGGTTCATAAGAGTGGCTCAAAATCGCCTTCTCCACCTGATCCATATCTTGATGTTTTTTGGGTAATGGGATGGTTAACATGAAATACTCAATCGATCTATTAAATTTTAAGGTGCCTATTTTAACATAGAGGCTCCACGACCCTTTTTAAGTTTCATCCAATCTATAAACATCATTCTAAGACAACTTTGGCATCTTAATTGCTTGAAAAACTTCACACTTTATTACCCATCATCTAACACAAAAGGAGTGCTACGATGGCTTCCCTCAAAATATTATGGATAGGACTGACGATAGGTCTTCTCCTGAGCAATTCAGCCATGGCTGGTGAAACCATTCAAGCAGCGCAAGTACAAAACAACTTAAATATTACTTGGATTCTAATTGCCGCTGCCATGGTCTTTCTCATGCAAGCTGGCTTTACCGCATTTGAAACAGGGATGGTAAGAGCCAAAAACTCTATCAATGTTGCTTTGAAAAACTTTGTTGATATTGTATTTGGTATCCTCGCCTTTTTTATCACAGGCTATGCCCTCATGTTTGGGACGGACATAGGCGGCTTGATTGGCAGCTCTCACTTTATGCTCAATGGGGCAGACCAACCTTATGATTATGCCTTCTTTATCTTCCAAGCTGTTTTTGCAGGAACTGCTGCCACAATTCTGTCAGGCATTGTCTCTGAACGCATGAAATTTTCTGGCTATATCATTGTTTCTGTTTTACTAAGCGGCCTCTTTTATCCCATCTCAGGTCATTGGGTTTGGGGCGAAGGTGGCTGGCTTTCTGACATGGGGTTTGTTGACTTTGCCGGCTCCACCGTCGTTCACTCTTTTGGTGCATGGGTAGGGTTGATTGGTGCAATTATGTTAGGACCTCGCATTGGACGATTTGATGAACATGGCAACCCGATTAAAATCCATGAATCCTCAATCCAAATCACCACTATCGGGCTATTTATCCTCTGGTTCGGTTGGTTTGGTTTTAATGGCGGTAGCACCCTAGTAGGCGACGGCTCTGTTGCCAAAATTATCGTCAACACTAACCTCTCCGCTGCCAGCGGTGGTGCTATGGCTGCTCTTGGATCTTTGCTCCTGTTTGGCAAAATCCGCCCCAATGAAATTCTGAATGGTACGCTAGGGGGCTTGGTAGCCATTACTGCTGGATGTGATGCAGTCAATCCTGGAGGAGCGCTTTTAATTGGTGCGGTTGCAGGGATTGTTGTTCTCACCAGTGAGATCGCATTGCTCAAAATGCAAGTTGACGACCCTGTTAGTGCTATTGCTGCCCACGGCTTTGCAGGCGCTTGGGGAACCATTGCTTTAGCATTCGTTGCACCTGAAAGTGCGCTTCCCACAGGCAATATGTGGTCACAACTTGGTGTTCAAGCACTCGGAGTGGGTGCAGTCTTCCTCTATGCCATCATTGCTGGACTGATCATTTTCTCCTTCCTTAAAGCAATTGGACAACTGCGAGTTGATCCTGAGCATGAAATACGCGGACTCAATGAAGCCGAACATGATG
>JALUXI010000121.1 GCA_027019045.1 Piscirickettsiaceae bacterium
GTTTGATTTGAAAGTGGAAACTCTCACCACCCTGATGTTAGCAGGTTTTACGCTGGGGATTGGGTTCGGGGCTTATTGGGTGGTGCATCAGGCAGAGCCTTTGCGTCAAGCTTGGCAAGCAGGGCTAGGTTTGGCTGGGATGATATTGGGGTTTGCCCTGCTTTCAGGAGCTTGGTTAAAAACAGGGATACCATCAGAATGGATGGCGATTATTTGGAGTCTGTTTTTAATGGGTATTGCAGTGATGGGGGGTGTTTTTGTGGTACCTTTTTATCGGGTGATGCAGTGTGAAACGCCTGCTCATTTTCGGGCATCAATGGTGGCGACCAATAACATTTTGAATGCGGGGCTTATGGCACTATCAGCGATTCTGTTAATGGTTAGCCAGCAATTTGGGGTACAATTGTGGGAATTTTTAATAGGATTATCGGTTGTCCTTTTGGGGATAGTTCGTAGATTGAGGAACGCTTTTTATGCTTAAATGGTTGGTGAAAATCATTATTAAATGGATGTATCGTGTCGAAGTGCGAGGGTTGGAAAACTATGCCAAGGCAAAACAGAATAACCGACCGATTTTACTGATCGCCAATCATGTTTCTCTATTAGACGGTTTGCTAATTGGACTTTTTGTTCCTGGAGAGACCACTTTTATGGTGCATAAATCGCATACCAAAAAGTGGTATGAGCGCTTCTTTTTAAGTTATGTCACCTATTTTCCCGTCGATTTCTTTAGTCCCATGGCGACCAAACATATGATTGAGGCGTTGAAATCGGGGCAGCAGAGTATGATTTTCCCCGAAGGTCGCATAACCACAACGGGCTCTTTGATGAAGGTGTATGAAGGCACTTCGTTGGTGGCGGATAAGACCAATGCACAGGTGATTCCTATTTTTATCAAAGGTGCAGAATTGAGTACTTTCTCCTATCTGGATGGCAGTCGTTTTGCTTGGATTAAACAGCAGTGGTTTCCTAAAATCACATTGAGTATTCTGCCGCCGACCGAAATTAAAGTGCCAGAAGGGGTCAAAGGGCATGCACGGCATCATTATTTAAATGAATCGCTTTATCAAATTATGCGAGATAGCCGTTTCTATGGCAGTTTTGTACCGAAAAGCCTAACTCAAATGTTGGTGGAAGCAACAGAAACCTATGATGCGAAAGAAGAGGTGATTGAGGACATCAATGAACAGAGATTGAGTCTAAAGAAGTTGGCATTAGGTGCCAAAATTTTGGGTAAAAAGTTGCATCAGCAGTTAGATGACGAGGCAAGAGTCGGGGTGATGTTGCCGAATGTTTCGGGGATTTCGGCCACCTTTTTTGCCCTGCAAGCTTATAACCACACCCCTGCCATGATTAACTTCACCGCAGGTTTAGGACCGATTTGTTCTGCGTGTGAAACGGCCGAACTGAAGACCATTATTACTTCCCATAAGTTTGTGGAAGCCTTTAATTTACAGCCTGTGATTGAAGGCTTATCTGATCAAGTTAAATTTATCTATTTGGAAGAGGTCAGAGAGCAGATTGGACTATTCGATAAATTGGGCGGTTTGCTGTTTGGTTTAAAACATACCCCTGGTTACACTGCGGACGCTGAAGAAGAGGCGGTGGTGCTGTTTACTTCAGGTTCAGAAGGCGCACCCAAAGGGGTGGTGCTCAGCCATAACAATCTCAATGCTAATATTGAGCAGATTACCGCCATGTTGAGCCTCTTGCCAGGGGAGTTAATTTTTAATGCTCTACCTACTTTCCACTCTTTTGGTTTAACGGCGGGGATGCTGTGGCCAATTTTAAAAGGGGCAAAGGTTTTTCTCTATCCCTCTCCACTGCATTATGCGGTCATTCCTGAACTAATCTATCAAAAAGATGCCAAGGTGGTGTTTGGTACCGATACCTTCTATACAGGCTATGCGCGTAAAGCCGATCCCTATGATTTTTATAGCGTGCGAGGCTTTATTGCAGGGGCAGAACGCTTGCGGCCTGAAACTCGGGAACTCTATTATGAAAAATTCCATCAACCTATTTTTGAGGGTTATGGGGTGACGGAAACGGCGCCTGTGTTGGCAGTGAATACGCCAATGCATTACAAACACGGTTCAGTCGGTCAGTTTATTCCAGATGTCGAATACCGCTTAGAACCTGTACCTGGGATTGAAGAAGGTGGTCGTTTGTTTGTTAAAGGGCCGAATATAATGAAAGGCTATCTGATGCCCGATAATCCAGGGGTATTACAATCACCAGAGGAGGGTTGGCACGATACGGGTGATATTGTCGATGTGGATGCAGAGGGCTATGTTTGGATTAAAGGCCGCGCCAAACGCTTTGCCAAAATTGGCGGGGAGATGGTCTCTTTAACCGCGGTGGAAGGCTATATCAATCGTTGCTGCCCAGAGGGGCATCATTGTGTGGTTTCCGTACCTGATGCTCGTAAAGGGGAGCAGCTGGTGCTGGTGACCGATGATGCTAGCTTAAGTCGAAATACGATTAAAGAAGCGGCAAAAGAAGCGAATGTTAGCGAACTTTATGTACCAAAAACGGTCATTTTGGTTGAAACGGTGCCTGTATTGGGAACAGGGAAAACCAACTATCCAGAAGTACAAAAGATCGCCGAACGTCATTTTGGGGAGGCTTAGTACTTTGTAATGACTTAGCTGAGCAGAGATGCTAATCTTTAGCCATGGCCAATTCTTTTAATTTTTCAATTAATTCCCCAGCATCCCATTTGGTTAAGAAGGCTGCTGCACCGACTTTTTTGGCCATCTGCTCACCCACCTGTTCGCTAATGGAGGAGTTTAAGATGACAGGAATCTGTTTAAATGCGGGGACTTTTTTCATTTGTACAACTAGTGTATAACCATCCATTTCGGGCATTTCTACATCACTGATGACGGCTAAGACTTGGCGACTCAGAATTTCTCCATGATCCTTGGCTTCTTTAGCCATTTCATTTAGCATCTCCAAAGCTTCACGCCCATCTTTGGCAATTTTATAATCAACACCAAGCTGTTCAAAAATTTTCTTTAAATGCAGTCGTGCAACACGAGAGTCATCGACTCCAATGATGGTGAAGGATTCCATAATCTCTTTTTCACTGGGGTGAACAGACTGAAATTCGATTTCATCTCCTGTAATATCCAACAACACCCTTTCAATATCAATGACTTGAACAATTTGTCCTTCATAGGTGGTGATGGCAGTAATATAGGGGGTATGGCTTAAAATATCAGGTGGTAACCTTAAATCATGCCAACCAAAGTAGGCTATTCTCTCTACATCTTCAATCACAAACCCTAAGCGTTGGCGACTAAATTCCATATAAAGCATGGTACATTCACCCTCCAGTTTTTGAGGCGGCATATCCAGTGCGAGTGCCATATCGACAATGGGTAGAAATTGATCTCGTACATCTGAAAGCCCAATAATTCTAGTATCTGACTTAGGTACTTTAGAAATAGGGGGGCAGTCCATAATCTCTTTGATTTTAAAGACATTGATACCATAGAGGGTGGAACCGTGTAACCGAAACAGGAGCAGTTCTACTTGTCCAGAGCTTTTGCCTGTGCCTGTTTGGGCTTCGATTTTTGAGAGAAGATCCATTGTTTTGTATCCTAAATTTGTCAATATAAAAGGTTAAGCAAAGTTCACGCCAGTTTTTTATTTTGGGTGCTTTGCAGGAGATGGCTTATGAATCTTTTTTACCTGCCACTCATACAAAATGCTCATTTGGGATAAATAGGGCTAAGATGAGTATTTTTATCGACTTTCGGCGTATGCGATTTTTTATCTTGTTTATCTGTCTTTTGTAGGGTTAAACATAAAGTTTTAAGTGTCGTTTGTAGTGTTTGTTCATCCAGAGATGCCGCAAAGAGATGGCGTTTAAGTTGCTCAAAAGCATTTTGGGTTTGCGGTTCGCTGGATGGGAAGAGGGGCTGAAGTCGTTGATAGAATTGTACCAACTGTTCTCTTGGCAAATTTTGTAACACTTGCGGCTGTTTCAGCCCTTCACATACCGTCATTTGATTGATATTTTCCTTGCAGGACTGGGAATTTTGGGATTTTTCTGGATTTTTTTTGGCTTTTTCGCTGATTTGTTGCGTGAGTCTTTTCAGCTGTTTTTGGGTGTTTAACCAAAGCGTAAATAGGGTGGTGAGGGCGATCAGCAATCCAATGAGCAGACCCCATATCCAAAGTGGGATAGATGGATTTGTTGGAGTAGACGGCTGCTGTGCAACGGAAGCTTGAGTTGCAGGAGAGGTTTCATGTGAAACCAATGGGTGAGTTTGGGGTGTGGTTTGTGCTGCAGGTTGGATGGTAAGGGTTTGAGGTGGGGTTTTTGTCATCTTGACCGATTTTTCAGGCAGTGACCACCAGGTGAGGCGTTGCTCTGGGAGAGTGAGTTTGCCTGCTTGAGTGGGGACCAAGAGATAGTGGAAGGTTTTTTCACCCACTAGATGTCCATTTTGATAGCTATCTGCTGTTTCGGTGCGATCCAAATAGACCTTAAAGCCTGGTTGCTTAGGGAAGGGAATTTGGGGCAGTTGGGCTGAGAGCAATCCCACCGCTTTGATGGTGAGGCTAATAGGGAGGGTGTCGCCTGCGGTGAGGGATTGAGTCGTTAATGATCGTTGCAGTGTAATTTTCTGTGCAGGAAGCCAAGGTTGGTTTTTTGGGTAGGTTTTGGGCTGGGAGTTTACTTTTAATATCAGGGATTGCGATTTTAGCCGCAGTGGAATCAGTCGCCCTTGCCACTGCACTCGCCCTAAAAATTGAGCAGGGGTGATCTTTAATTCTCCGCTCTTTTGAGCAAACAGCACATATTTCCACTCAAACACTTGATAGGTTTTGCCATGTAGTTGTTTGACATACGCTTTTTGATTGGTCACCATCTGGTTGAGGGTGCCGTGAAAGCTGGGCGCGCGTAGATTGCCATCTATAATCTGTCCTCGATAGAACAGCCGCAGGGTGTAATGCACCTCTTGTTGGACAAAGGGATTTGGTGTATCGACGGAGGCATCCAAGAAAAAGTTCGCTTTTTTACCCGATGAGAGCTTAGGTTTGCTGACCCGAATTTTAATTGGCTGACTGCTCACCCCATCAAGAGTAAAGGGTGGAATCATCAGCACCCCATCCTGTTTTGGTAGCAGGTCTAAATCCCATCTGACTTCTCGTGACAGCTGACCGTTGATGTATTGAAAGCTGCTGCCCTGCTGTTTGGAGAGAATATCAAACTGGTCAATGAGGCGATCAAAATTGGGCGTGTCACTAGGGCTAAAGTTCGCCACAAGGCTGAATCTGAGAATATCCCCCATTTCAACCTGTTGTCGATCCACTTTTGCAATGAGTTGTTTGTTATTTGCCTGTCCTAACAGGGGCAGGAGGAGTAAACAAAGGAATAAAATTCTTACCATATCTTTTTCGGCTCTGATGAATTGGGTTGTCTAGATTGTTGTTGGTATTGATATTCAAACTTGCGTTGAATAAAGCGTTCAGGTTCATCAGGGATTTGATTGAGCCAAGTCTGTTGGGCTTGCTGTTGCTCACTAAGTGGCTTGGCTTCCGTTCCTGACGCTGTCCCTTTTCCTTGGGTTAATCCGTGTTGTTTAGGATGGTCTTTGCCTAACTTTATCGGTTCTTTCGCCTTTTGGGCATCTTTTGAGGATAAAGCTTTATCCGTGTCTTGAGTTTGAATGCCTTGGTTTTTTTCTCCAGTTTGTCCCGTTTGAGAGGCAGTTTGCCCTGCTGAATGAGCAGCCTGCTTTTTATCTGCCTTTTTGCCTTCTTTGCCCTGCTGATGTTCGCGGTTCTGCCCCTTGCTATTGTTAGCCGATGACTGACCCGATCCTTGCTTTTGTTTGGAAGGGGCTTTTTGAGGAGTTTGTTTTGGTGCTTGAGGCTGCTTTGATTGTTTCGGTGATTGTTTGGATGGTTGTTTAGTATGAGGTGGCTGTTTTTTGGGGGTTAACAGCTTTTCCATCAATTTAAGATTTTGCTCAATTTTAGTTTTCAATTCAGTAGATGGGTGGCGTTTTAAAGCGTCTTCATAGGCTTGCTTGGCTTTAGCAAACTGTCCCAACTGGGCATAGCTATTGCCTAAATTATAGCGGCTTAAAGCGGTTTTGACTCGCTTAAACTCATTGATCGCTTCTTGATAGCGTCCGAGTTTATAGAGGGTGACCCCATGCCAAACGGGATCTTCAAATAGATCTTCTGCCGCTTCAATATGCCCCTTTTGATACTCATCATAAGCTTGCTTATCCATGGTTTCCCAAACGCTGGGGAGTTCTACAGCTTGTGCCATGGGAGAGAGTAGCCACAGTAAAAAACCAACCCATCCAAGCATCAGGACTGTGAATTCTGGCATTTTTTTGAAAAATTGTGCGAATTTTGTCATTTGCTTAACCATCCTCGTCTAAAGCCGAGTGCAAATAGGGGCAGGAGGAGCCAGAGGAGATAGGGACCCATATTTTGCCATTGGGTAATGGTTTTGTCTTGTAGGTTTGCCTGTATTTTTTGCTGTTTAACTGTTTCAGCCGAGAGAGGAGGCAGCAGCCGCTCAATATCTCGGTTATCGAGCGTGATGGGTGTGAGGCGAGCATGGACGGCTTGAGCGAACTGTTGAAATCGCTGTACAGGCACTTTGGCAATCACCACCTTGCCGTCATCATCTTTCAGCACCCCTCTTTGGGGGATTGGAATCGGTGCCCCTGCTTCTGTGCCGACAAGAAGAATACTGAGTGTGAAATCGTGCTGTGCCAAAAACCGTTTTAAGGCTTTGGCTTGCTTGGGTTCTAAATCGTCCGTCACCCAGATCAAATGTCCTCGCTTGATATGCGCGCCTTGTAGCAGCTGCCAACCCTTTTTAAAAGCTGCCATAGGGTTAGAGCCGTATTTTGGCATGATAAAAGGGTGCAGGTGGGGGAGGAGGGATTTCAAAGTGGCATTGTCTTTGGAAATAGGCACCAAGGCGTGTGCTGAACCTGCATAGGCGACCAGTCCCATGGGCAGTTCAGGATGTTGGTTGAGGAGATCCAATAGGGTGAGGCGGGTTTGGGTGAGGCGGTTGGGTTTGAGATCTTCAGCCAGCATGGAGAGACTGAGATCAAACAGAATCACACTGCCGCTTTCGGTCTCATTGGCGGGGATTTTGACCTGCTGCCAAGTGGGGCCTGCCAAAGCTAAAATCGCTAAGAACCAAATCAA
Organism: Piscirickettsiaceae bacterium; assembly: GCA_027019045.1. Taxonomy (GTDB): domain Bacteria; phylum Pseudomonadota; class Gammaproteobacteria; order Thiomicrospirales; family Thiomicrospiraceae; genus JALUXI01. The sequence continues at coordinate 7,198 of JALUXI010000121.1, forward strand.
CCCCAATCCAATAATCGGTAAATTTTGTTGGCGTTTTTCGTTTTGATCAGGGAGCAGAATGGGTTGAAACTCAGGGTCAATCACCTGTGCCCAGTTGCCTTGCGTGCGGGTCAATTGCCACAACCCCCAAAGCAGTAGGGCAGCAGGAATTAGCAACCAGAGCCAGTGGGGGGCGAGGAAATGGAAGCTATGGACTTCGCTCATTTGGTATTTCCTTCCATCTGTTTTGTAGGTTTCATGTGAAACCTTTCACCTTGTCGCCACAGCTGCCAAGCTGCCCAACCCATACTGAGCAGCAATGCCAAGCCCAGCGGCCAGAAGTAGAGTTCGGTTCTTAAGCGATATTGATTGATTTGGTAGGGTGTAGCTTCAAGCTGGTTAATCTGTTGGTATACCTGCTGAAGCTGTTGCGCATCAGAAGCGAGGAAAAACTGCCCGCCTGTCATTTTTGCAATCCGTTTTAGGGTCTCTACATCCATTTCGCCTGCAATTTGAATCAGTCCACCCAGTGCCGATTGGGTGACCTGTCCCACACCAATGGTGTAGATTTTTAGCCCCATCTGTTTCGCCTTCTCTGCTGCATCTAGGGGGGAAACCGCCCCTGCAGTATTGGAGCCATCAGTGAGCAGAATCAGCACCGCATTGTGAGCATCGCCACCGAGTTGTTGCAGATGTTTTAGCGTTAGCCCAATGGCATCGCCAATGGCGGTATTATTGCCTGCCATGCCAATTTGGGTTTCGTCGAGGAGCTGTTCAATGGTGTGGAGGTCGTAGGTGAGCGGGCTTTGGATAAAAGCTTGGGTGCCGAAAACGACCAGTGCCATGCGGTCGCCTTTGCGTTGGCGGATAAATTGTTTCACCACCTGTTTGACCGCCGTGAGGCGATCCACATTGTATCCTCCCAGCGGCATATCCTCTTTTTGCATGGAACCTGACAGATCCACCGCCAAAATTAGATCTTTCCCCGTTTGATGAAAAGGGGTGGGGGTGAGATACCAGATGGGTCGCATGGCGGCGATAATCACTAAGAGCCAAATCAGCAGTGCAAACAGTGGCCATTTTTTAGAGGTGGTTTCTGGGTGGAGGAGCTTCTGTTCGCTCAGAGTGGTTTGCAAGCGTTGTACCAAGTGCGGCGCATAGAGAGGCACTTGAGTTTTGGGGGCAGGGCGAAGGATGAGTCGTATGATGAGCGGCAGAGGCAGAAACGCCACCATCCATGGCCAGAGAAAATCAAAGCTCTGCCAGTAGGCGTGAATCGAATGGAAAAAATCAAACAGAACTTGCATTATTGATGATGTCCTTTAATCCATTTTTGGGCATAGTCGGCAAATCGTTGCAAATCCTCTTCTGTCGCTTGCTGGGCATAGGCTTTTTTCAACAATGCGTCTAAATCATCAGGTTGGGAGATGGAGACACAGTTGCGTTTTAAAAAATCTTGCCAGGTCTTTCCTGTTAAAGCCGCCACCTCTTGCCGTCCATAGTAGGTGATCGCCACCTGTTTTAGCAGGGTATTGAGTTTGAGTAATTTTTCGCTTGGAGAAGTCTTAGATGCCAAGATTTTTTGCAGCTTAGTTTGCGCTTCTTTACGATAAAAAAGGCGACGGTGTTGGTCGATTTTGTACCAGATGAAACCTGATAGAAAGCCTGTCATCCCCACAATCACCACCCATACCAAGTGAGACAAAGGCCACCAACCGATGGGATCGGGGAGGGCGATATCTTGCAGTTGGCTAAGCAGAAGTTGCTGTTCAGGCGTCATAGCAGCACCCCTTGTTGCATCAGTTCAGCGACGGGATCCGCATCGGCTCGCAGGGCAATGACAGGAATTTTAAAGGCGAGCAGTTGTTGTCTGATATTTTGGAATCGTTGCTGATAGCTGTCTCGATACTGTTGACGCATATCTGGGGTTTCACTGTCGATTTGTAGCTCATTTGTGCCGTCGGTGAGTTTTACGCTGCCTAGATGAGGCAGGTCGGCTTCTAGGCGGTCATAAATATGGCAAGCGATGAGGTCATGTTGGCGTTTGAGCTGATGGATGATGCGTAAAGCAGAGGGAGAGAAGCTGAGCAGGTCGCCAATCAGAATCAGTTGACACCCTGGTTTGACCGCCTTTTGCAGCTGTTTGAGGTGCTGTTCCCAAAGTTGGGGGTGATAGGATTCAGGTTGTTTTAGTTGCTGTTGCAGATCTAGCCCCTGTTGCAGCAGGCGTAAAACATGGCTGTGATGGTGTTTAGGCGCTGTCCAGTGATGGATCTGTTGGTTAAACAGATAGCCGCCAATCTGGTCATTGTGCTGCAAAGTGAGCCATGCAAAGAGGGCAGCAACTTGCAGCGCTTGTACGCTTTTAAAGCGGATATGGCTGCCAAAAAAGAGATCGGGGGTTTGTTGCAGGCAGAGAATAACGGGGCGTTCCTGTTCTTCGATATAGACTTTGGTGTGCGGCTTTTGAGTGCGGGCGGTGACACGCCAATCAATGGTGCGGACATCATCGCCTGGTTGGTATTGTCGCACTTCGGAAAACTCCATCCCTCGTCCTTTCTGCACGGCGTGATGGCTACCACTGAGTTGAGCCCAGAGTTTTTGTTGCGCTTTTAATCGTCGTCCTCGTAAGGCGTGACGCAAGCTACTGAGGTCATCTAAGTTGGCATAGCATCCAGCATTGAGTGGCATTTTAAATCACAGGGACACTGGTTAAGAGGATGTCGATTAAGGCATCGGGGGTCATCTGTTCTGCTTCAGCTTCAAAAGAGAGCAGTAGGCGGTGGCGGAAGACATCGTGAATCACTGCTTGTACATCTTCAGGGCTGACAAAATCCTCTCCTTGCAGCCAAGCGTGGGCTCGAGCGGCACGGGCGAGGGAGAGGGTGGCACGAGGGCTGACACCGTATTGCAAATAGCGTTTTAAGCTTTCGCTGTATTGCTCAGGGGTGCGGGTGGCGAGGGTGCAGGCAACGATGTAATCTTTCACATTATCACTCAGTGTCAGCTCCAAAACCGCTTGTCGAGCAGCAAAAATATCCGCTTGTGAAATCTTTTTCAGAAGGGTTTCTTTTCCCTCTTTTTTCTGTTTTTGCAGTTCATTTTTTGCCTCTTTTTCCACGAGGTCGAGAATTTGGCGTTCGCTCTCAAAGTCGGGATAGTCGATCATCACATGGAGCATAAAGCGGTCAAGCTGGGCTTCGGGCAGCGGATAGGTACCTTCCTGCTCAATGGGGTTCTGGGTTGCCATCACCATAAACAGCTCAGGCAGCGGCATGGAGTGATTCCCCACGCTCACTTGGCGTTCTGCCATTGCTTCTAATAAGGCCGCTTGCACCTTAGCAGGCGCACGGTTGATTTCATCGGCCAGAATCAGGTTGTGAAAAATCGGCCCTGGCTGGAACTCAAAACTGTGGGTTTCTGGGCGATAGATATCGGTACCTGTAATGTCGGAAGGCAGCAAATCAGGGGTAAATTGAATACGGTGAAAATCTGCTTCAATTAAGTTGGATAGCGTCTGAATTGCTTTGGTTTTCGCCAAACCAGGTGGCCCTTCTACCAAGAGATGACCATCTGCCAAAAGTGCAATTAGCAGTCGTTCCACCAAATGGGGTTGACCGATAATATGCTGCTGCATCTGCTGTTGCAGTTGGGCAAAAGGGGTTGAAGTGGTTGTCTGTTCCGTCATGGTGGTCTCGAAGTGATATTGGAAAGGATGTATTTTAAAGGATTCACCTTTGAGAAACTATGGATGTGGAGACTAATAGAGGGGGTTTATACTTTTATCCAAAACCAAGAGAGTTTTTATTTGACTCATAATCTATAAATTTACTAGAATTAGAAAATTGAAATAGTGATTGGGCATCTTTATGCAAACTTTTTCGCACATATGGTCTGATTTTAAAACATTGGAAGCCTTTAAAAAAACGCTCCCTCTCTCTTCAATGTCGACTTTGATCCAAGTATTTTGGGATAAGTTATCCCATGAAGAAATTCCCGTCTTACAACAACAGTTGCGTCAACTCTTTCCTGAAGCACAGGTGATGGGTACGACGACGGCAGGTAATATTGTAGAGGGTGAAGTAGTTGATGAGACGGTCTCTATTGTTGTTTCTCTCTTTGAAAAAACGACGGTTAAAACGGTTTTAGTTAAAGGGGAGCAACATCCCGATTTTGGTGAGCAGGTACGGCAGAAGATGGGCGTTGGTTCAGAGAGCCTTCCTACAGCATTAATCTGTTTTTTGGATGGATTTAGTGATGGAGAGTGGTTTGCAGATTCAATGGAAAAAGCATTTCCAGAAGTCCCTTTAGCTGGAGGGCTAGCAGGAGATGATTTACGATTTGCTCATACTTGTGTCTTTGATGCTGAGCAGATTCTTGAACAGGGAGCGGTGGTCACAGGGTTGTTTAGTGATACATTGGAGGTTTATCAGCAGTTTAACTTTAACTGGCAACCCGTGGGGTTGAAGTTTGAGGTGACTAAATCTGAACAGAATATTGTGTATGAGATTGAGGGAAAAAATGCACTTGAGTTTTATGCCGAGTACTTAGGTGAAGAGATTACCCAAAACTATATGCCGCAGATTGCAATGGAGTTTCCTTTGATTTTTGAAAAGTCAGGGATGTTGGTCGCAAGAGCGTGCTTGCAGGTATTGGAAGGCGGTGCTTTAAGTTATGCGGGGGATATTCCTCAAGGCACGGTCGTGCAGTTTGGTTTAGGGGCACACCATCAGATTATTCGAGACTCTGTTGAACAGACGCATCGGTTATTGGGTTGTCCAGCAGAGAGTATTTTTATCTATTCCTGTGTTGCCCGCCGCCTGCTTTTGGGAGAAGATATTCAGCATGAAGTGCAGCCATTACAAGTATTTGCACCTGCCAATGGTTTCTTTACCTATGGTGAGTTGGTACATTTAAACCATAAAAACAGTCTGCTAAATCAAACGCTGACCCTTTTGGTGTTGTCTGAAGGGGTTGACTCCCATCAACAACCTAAAAATCTAACCTATGATGTTCCAGAGCTTAATAGTGATTTTAGAGAGATTATGTTAGAGGCGATGGCGCATTTAGCAACACGGTTAGCTGTGGGATTGGAAGAGGCAAAACAGCAATATGAAGAGTTGGCAGAGCATGATCAGTTGACGGGGTTGTATAACCGTTATGGTGGCGAAAGAAGAATTCAGCAAGAAGTTGCTCGAGCCGAAAGAGAAGGGCAGTCGATGGCGATGAGTATCATCGATATTGACCATTTTAAAGAGGTGAATGATACCTTTGGTCATACCAAGGGGGATGAAGTACTTCGTCAGTTAGCAGATGATATTCGACAGCATATTCGCTCTTATGATATTGCTATTCGCTGGGGTGGAGAGGAATTTTTAATTGTGTTTCCGCATATGACTGCCCAAGAAGCAAAACAGAAGTTGGATCAGTTAAGAGAAACCTTTGGTCGACACGATTTTGGATTAGGTTATTCACTCAGTTTTAGTGGTGGGGTGATTGAGTGGAGTCCAGTATTATCGGAGATGGAGCTATTTAAGAAAGCAGATGAAGCCCTTTATCGTGCTAAAGAGGCGGGTCGAAACCAGATTCTGATTTGTCAAAAAATGCCGTAACGATTCAGCTCACCCCTGAAACCCGCCTTGAATTGACGAATTTCAGGGGTAATTTGAGCAGTTACTGGTGCAACTGAGTCGTTACAAAATGCCTTTTAAGTTCTTCTTTTAGGCATTATTTAGGTGTTTCTGCCAGCATCACTGCTCTTAAAGGAGCGGGATAGCCTTCTACGGTTTTGGTGGGATCTTCAGGGTCTAAAAAGTCGCTTAAGGATTTCCATTGCATCCATTCAGTTGACCGCTGCTCTTCGGTGGAGGTCTGGTCAATATCGACGCATCGCACATTTTGATAGCCACAGCGTTCCATCCAGTGTTTCAGTTCAGGCACAGAAGGCAAAAACCAGACATTGTTCATCTGGGCATATCGCTCTTTCGGCACCAAAATTTGTCCCATCTCTTCTGGAATCACCAAAGTTTCTAGCACCAATTCTCCGCCTGCTTTGAGGTGGCGTTTGAGATCCATAAGGTGATCAATCGGTGAGCGGCGGTGATAGAGCACCCCCATGGAAAAGACGGTATCAAAGTCCCCTCCTTTAATCGGTACGGGCAGTTGCTCAAGAGTGAGGGGGAGGAAATAGGCGGGCAGCTCTTCGCCTAAGAAATGTTTCACCGCTAAAAATTGGGTCATAAACAGCAGGCTGGGATCGACCCCCACCGCAAATCTCGCCCCTTCGCCCAGCATTCGCCAAAGGTGGTAGCCACTGCCGCAACCAATATCTAGCACCTTCTTTCCTTCTAACGAGCGTAAATGCGGTGCCACTCGATCCCATTTCCAGTCGGAGTGCCACTCGGTATCAATAAAAATCCCTTCCAATTCAAAAGGCCCTTTACGCCAAGGCATCAGGGCTTTTAATGCAGCTTCCAATTCAGCTTGTTGTTCAAATTGAGCTGATTTGGCAGAAACCGCAGAGCAGTTTAAACAGCGGCTTTCACTCGCTGGCATCTGCATGATGCTCTCCAAAGCAGGCAACCAACGGGGTAAATTGCCATTATTTTCAGGATGCAGTGCCACATCTAAAAGTGGTGGTAAAGTCTGCTGCCATTCTTCTAGGCGGGTATTGGTCAGCTTGGGCCAAAAAGTGCGGTAATGATCAAAATAATGTTTCACGGGGAACCTTAATATTTATTTAAGCATTGGTGGGTAGAATTGAAGGTGACAAATCATTCGTTGAATAAAATTGAATTAAAAAGAGGGTCAATATCATGAAAAATTTAACCGCTAAGTTTACTTTATTAGGGCTAGTTTCTGCAATGTTAACCGCTTGTGGAGGTGGAACCAATACAGGATCAGCCCTTGTTGCAAGTAATGGTTCGAGTGGAAATAGCTCTAGTGATGGGAGTTATATAAATCAGACTAACAATAATGTTAGTCGAGAAATTACTTCTACTTTTGAAGATGCAGCAGTTGCTAATTTACCCTACACGACTTCGACAGGTCAGACAGGGGTCACCAATGCACAAGGAAATTTAAAGTGTACGACAGGTTCTACCGTCACTTTTAAAGTGGGAGGGGTGGTATTAGGTAATGCGCCTTGTCAAAGAATCATTACGCCCCAAACCTTAGCCGCAACCAGCGCGACAGGTACAACAGGTACAACAGGTACAACAGGTACAACAGGTACAACAGGCACAACAGGTACAACAGGCACAACAGGCACAACAGGCACAACAGGCACAACAGGCACAACAGGCACAACAGGTACAACAGGTACAACAGGTACAACAGGTACAACAGGTACAACAGGTACAACAGGTACAACAGGTACAACAGGTACAACAGGTACAACAGGCACAACAGGTACAACAGGCACAACAGGTACAACAGGTACAACAGGTACAACAGGTACAACAGGTACAACAGGTACAACAGGTACAACAGGTACAACAGGTACAACAGGTACAACAGGTACAACAGGTACAACAGGTACAACAGGTA
>JALUXI010000122.1 GCA_027019045.1 Piscirickettsiaceae bacterium
AGGTATCCAATAATCTCGTTTAAAAGCTGCATTTTTCTCGGATAAAGTTTTACAAACAGCTTCTTCTCCTGGTCGCCATCTCTAATTTTTAACAACTTTACAGAAGCCGTACAGCCTTCTGCTGGACATCCAAGGTTTTCTTTTATGTTTCCTTTTGGAATGACTTTTATAATGCTATCCATTGAATAGGTCGCCGCCATCTGTTTCTAAGTCGCTACCTTGTATCTGTTGCCTTCCTGTTAGGCTTCTAACCAACTCCCTAAGGCTGGATGATATTTGCTTTGTAAGGGAATGAGAGGCTTCTGCATTGAGTATTTCGAGTATAAGCTTTTGCGTTTCTTCATCTGAGCCTGCAAGCATAGCTTCAATATTTACAGGTAACTCTTCGTAAGATATTTCGTGCATATCATGACTTAGTTCACACTGAAAAGATTGGGATGCAATGAGTGATGGATATCCCTCTTCTTTTTTTGTTGACTGGCTTGAGTCTTTGCCTGTTTCTGCAAGAGGGGTTCCATCCTTTAGCTTCTCCTCTAAGTCACTATCCATTAGTACGCTTGTACTCACCCCTAAAGCTTTAGCTACATCATCAAGTCTTCCTCCTCTGGGAGAGGTTTTCCCTTTACTCCACTGTTGAACAGTTTGCGGAGACACGCCAAGCAGGCGAGCTAGGTCAGATTGGCTCATATTTTTTGAGGACATCAGGAGGACGATATTTTTATTAACTGTATTCATACTTGTAATTTTACAAGTTGACTGATTGATAATCATACAAGAGTTCCTTTAAATTAGATTGAAACATTCCAAGTAAATCTTGTAGAATATGTTTTATGAATATTCCATACCTAGAACACGGCGTTAAATCAAAGGTTGCTAAAGAGCTAAACACCAGCTTGAACACGGTTGGTGCTTGGCTTAGAGGCCATCACCTTCCAAAACGGTTTTCACCAGAAGAAGTGACGGAGGCATTTAGGAAGGTGACGGGTAACCCTGACTTCCCAAATGTCTTTAGCGCCAAAAGAAACAAGTCATGAAATACACCCTCACTCATATCGCCATCTGGACGATTCTGTGGGCGGTGATTTACGGCGTGCTGCATTTTGTGGTGCAAATGTTTATATGAGGAATTTATGGATAAGTTGACTGAACAATTCACGGTAAAACTCTCCTTGTCTCAATTAAATGCTTTGGAAGCTGAGGCGGCTTTGCAGGGCGTTGGGATGGCGGATGTGGTGCGTAGTTTTTTAACTGAAATCCACGAACGCCATCAGCTTGCTTTTAGATTATTGGAAGCGGAGATGGAGAGCAAAGGAAACGAGGTAAACAATGGAAACAAGTAATTTGAGGCTTGAGTGCCTAAAGCTGGCGGTTGAGTCCGCTGGGGCTAAAGGCACTTTGGATGATGTGATGAGTCGAGCGGTTACTTTTGAGGGGTATCTTCTTGGGATAGCGCCTGATTCAGTTCTTGAACAATTTGTTCAATTGCCATCCGTTGAAGGTCAAGTAAACGAGGATTTGCCTGCTTTCCAGCGTCGATTAAAACTGTTATCGGATATGACCCAGTGGTCATAAGCTTGGTTTCTAGTTCGAAAGATACTTTGAACCGATTGGCAAATTCACTTTCGGTTATTTGAGTGACGCAGAAATTTTTGAGGTTTAGATTTTTCATAGGTTAAGTCCTTATGTTGGTTGGTAAATGCTCTGGATAAGCAGAATCATCATAAGGCATTTAATTTTCTTTAGGCAATAAAAAACCCGCTGGGAAAGAGCGGGTTCAAAAAGCAATTAGCGAGGTAGATTATACCATGATAAAAGAAAGAGGCGTTATTGATTTAGGTCGAATTGGATATGAGATTTATTTCCAATTTGGCGTGTCGGAGCTAAGTGTTAGCTCGGCTAAAAAGTTACTGGACATATTGTTGATGCCTGGCGATTTTAAGCTGGGAGACTTTAATGGTCTTGCTTTTTCAACGCTAAAGAAGCTTATTGATACGGCAGGAGAGGATTATACAGCAGAGAAGATTAAAGACATGCCATATAAGCACTTCCTTAAAACTGGATACTGGCGATATGTGTCCAGAGAGGTAAAAAATAAGGTTAAAGATAGTGACGGACGACGGACTTTTTATCTTTGTGAGGGGTGTAACGCTGTTTCTGAAAAGGTAATGAATGTTCACCATACAACCTATGAAAACCATGGCTATGAGGCGACTAAAGGTTTTGATGATCTGGTGTGTTTATGTAGAGATTGTCACAGGATGGCACACGGGTACATTGATGAGAATGCGACGGCTATTGAATATCTATTGTCAAAACACCTCGGTGGCAAGTATATCCGAGGAGGTGCGTAATGGTATCTAAGAACTTCAATAGACAAACATGGGCATGGTCAGTTGATGCTGGAGATGCGGCATCAAAGCTTGTGTTGCTTTTCTTGGCAGAACGAGCTGATGGAACAGACTTTTTGGCTTGGCCAAAAATACAAACTATAGCAGAAGCAACTGGATTAAGTGCAAGAACGGTAAAGGATAGGTTGGGTAAGTTAGTTGAGGCAGAGATTATTGAAGACACGGGGGAGAGAAAAGGACGTACAAATCAGACCAAAGTTTGGAGACTTTTGGTTGATGAAAATGACGCAGAAAATAAG
>JALUXI010000123.1 GCA_027019045.1 Piscirickettsiaceae bacterium
GGCGAGGGGGCGCAGGTACAGTTTATAGCTTGGTCAGTTGAGAATGAAGGCGAGCAGACCCCTGCTCAGCGGCAACAGCAACAACAAGCGGATCGACAGGCGGCAGCCAAAGCGGCATTTTTAAATGACCCTTTTGTGCAGCAGTTTCAACAACAGTTTTCAGCAAAAGTAATCGAAAGTTCAATACAACCAAAATAAAAGGAGTTTAATCATGTTTGGTGGAAAAGGTGGTTTAGGTAATTTGATGAAGCAAGCGCAAGAGATGCAGAAGAATTTGCAGGCAGCGCAGGAAGAGATTGCCAAAATGGAAGTCACGGGCGAAGCAGGTGGCGGATTGGTGAAAGTTGTGATGACAGGTAAACATGAGCTGGTTAAAGTCGATATTGATGATAGCGTGATGGATGATAAAGAGATGGTGGAAGACCTTGTGGCAGCAGCCGTCAATAATGCAGTGCGTAAAGTAGAAGAGGTGACCGCTGAAAAGATGGGTGGATTAGGTGAGGGCATGAATCTGCCAGGTGGGATGAAGTTTCCATTTTAAGTCCGTTCAATAAATCATGATGCAAAGTCCTTTAATTCAGCAGTTGATCGATGCATTTACGGTTCTACCAGGGGTAGGGCCGAAGTCAGCCCAGCGGATGGTGTATGCGCTACTTGAACGGAATCGTTCAGGTGGGGTTAAATTAGCACAAGCATTGACCGAGGCGATGGAAAAGGTTGGGCATTGTGAGCAGTGCCGTACTTTTTCAGAAGCGTCGCTGTGTGAAATTTGTGCTTCACCGAAGCGAGAAAATGGGCAGCTCTGTATTGTTGAAAGTCCTGCGGATGTGTTGGCGATTGAGCAGTCAGGGAGCTATCAAGGGCGTTATTTTGTCTTGATGGGACATTTGTCGCCGATTGATGGCATTGGCCCTGAAGCCTTAGGGTTGGATTTGCTAGAAGAGCGACTCAAACAGCAGGTGGCGGAAGGTGAGGTCTCTGAGCTGATTCTGGCAACCAACCCAACAGTGGAGGGAGAAGTCACCGCCCACTATATTTTGCAGATGGCAAAGCGGCTAGGGATTGAGGTGACACAATTAGCGCAAGGCATTCCAATGGGTGGGGAGTTGGAGTATATAGACAGCGGCACCCTGTCTCAGGCATTTGCTGGACGGAAAAGTTTATCGTAATCTTGAGTTTCCATGCTAGAGCAAGGGAACGAGTATAAAATTAAACCCGCTTTTGCGGGTTTGATTTTGCTTATTTCGCTTTTTGCTGACTAAAGAAGGTAGCAAGTTCTTTGATGTCTTGATCGGTCAGGTTTTTCGCAAAGCTCTGCATGACAGGGCTCTTACGGAAACCGCCACGGAAGTCTTTTAACTGTTTCTCAAGATACTTTGCGTGCTGACCAGCTAGTTTTGGATAGGTAGGAACGATACTGTTACCATCGGCTCCATGACAGCCAATACAGAGCTTAAGCTTAGCGGGAGACTCAGAAGCCATGGTTGGAGTCGAAATTAGGGCGCTGGCAAATGCAAGTGCAATGAGTTTTTTCATAATAGAAATTTCCTTTTTGAGTTTATTGCGACATTACACCTGAAAAAAGGTGAGAGGTCAAGTATTGGCGATATAAGCTTTTTGGGTAGGCATAAAAAAACCGCCCGAAGGCGGTTTTGAGCACTTCATTAAGCAATTAACTTAGTGAAGAGTTGAAAGGTAAGCTGCAACATTTTCAATGTCTTGATCAGAAAGACCAGCAGCCATAGGTGCCATCATTGAAGTCATAGGCCCACGCTGCTTACCAGCTTTGTATTCATGAAGTTTTTTCATGATGTCAGCAGCTGATTGTCCAGCTAGTTTAGGACCCACTCCACCTTCAGCATTAGCACCGTGACAACCTACACAAGTTGAGAAGGTCGCTTGACCAGCGGCTGCATCACCAGCTGCGTTTGCAGCAGCACCGAAAGAGATAAGGGCAGTTGCAGACATTGCAATTAATAGTTTTTTCATTTGTACTCTCCTAGCGAGTTAATAAAATTGAAGACTTTCAGTCGAAACTGATCGACGGAATTTCTTAAAGTCTTGTGTCACATTACACTAAAAAGTCCACTTAGCTGCAAGCGATAACCATTGAGTAAATATGACATAAGACGCTATTTTATGAAGAAATTATGACAATTAAAAGTTTTTATTGCATAAATTTCGTTTTCTTAATCTATCGAATACGATCAGGTAGCTTTTTCGCTAAATAAATAAATAGCAATCCTAGAATTAAAGCGGTGACGATGCCAGGTAGGAAGGTAATCAGGGCATGATATTCATGTCCGTGGCGAGTCACACCTGCTGCAATGGTGGTTTTTCCACCTAAAATAACGGTTTTATAAAGTGTAGTGTGTTTTAAGCTATCAAAGCTGAGGGCAAAAAGATAGGCACCAACTAAGCCACCGAGTACATAGACAATGGCATCCTTCCGTCCTTCACCCATGGCAGCGACGGATGTCCCTGGGCAGAGTCCTCCAATCGCAAAGCCCAAACCAAAAATCAGTCCGCCTACGAATACGCCTAAGTAAGCAGCCTTCACGCTGAAGTGTGCTTGACCTGGGACAATGGCATTGTAGGTAAAGACAATAATAGTGGCTAAACCAATAGAAAATAGAATTTCTTTG
>JALUXI010000124.1 GCA_027019045.1 Piscirickettsiaceae bacterium
GTGCCATCTCATTGGCCACTAAACCCTGCTCCGTTTCAAACAACTCCAGCGTCAACACGCCGACATGCCCCAAAGCATCTAGCAGGTCATGCATATAGGTTTCCGCCTGTTGTTGTAAATCCTCTGAAATATCTCGTGCAGGGGCGATGGTGTATCGCAAAATCCCCTCTTCATGCACATTCTGTACCAACGGATAAAAAACCTGCTCATTTTGCGGGTTGCGAACGGCGATAATCGACAACTCTCGTCTAAAATTAACAAACCCCTCTAAAATCAGCTCTCGCCCCCCAATCTCATCCCAAGCTTGAGCAATCTGATCTTCTCGTTTAAGCACAAACTGCCCCTTGCCATCATAGCCTTCAGTCGTGGTTTTCAACACCGCTGGCAAACCGATCTCCGCCACCGCCTGCTGCAAACTTTCCAAAGAATCCACAATCTGATAAGGCGCACAAGGAATGCCTAAATCTGTAAAAAGCTGCTTTTCACGACCCCGATGTTGTGAAATAAACAGTGACTGCTCCCCTGGATAAACAGGCGTGGTTTTGGCAATCTCTCTCACCAACGCCACATCGGTGTTTTCACTTTCATAAGTCATCACATCCGCAAACTGCACCAACGCCTCGACCGAGTCCGTTTCATCCGAATGCTCAAACATATGTCCCAGCAGAGCAGAAGGCTCATCTTTGGAAAATCCATAAAACCCAAACTTCTGTCCCAAAGGATAACCTGCAATCGCCATCATACGACCCAACTGCCCTGCACCTAATACACCAATTTTTCGACTAAAAGGGGTCATCTTTACTCCTCACCTGACTCTGCGTATGAATTTCATCATTCTACAAAAAACGCCAGCATTGCTGGCGTTAATTTTCAATCTCTAACAACTCTCTTTTAATTTCTCGGATCAGGATTTTCTAGTACCGTTTCTGTCTGCTGTTGGCGAAACTGCTTTAAAGCTTGGCGAATCTCAGGACGGCTATTACCCACAATCTGTGCCGCCAATAAACCTGCATTTTTCGCCCCTGCTTCGCCAATCGCCAAGGTTCCCACAGGAATCCCGCCTGGCATCTGCACAATGGATAATAATGAGTCTTTGCCGCTCAAGGCTCGAGACTGCACAGGCACGCCCAACACAGGCACCACCGTTTTCGCCGCCACCATACCAGGCAAATGCGCAGCCCCCCCTGCACCCGCAATAATCACCTCCAAGCCACGGGCTTCTGCACTGTCGGCATAGTCAAACATTAAATCAGGTGTGCGATGTGCGGAAACCACCTTCACTTCATACGGCACCCCTATCGCCTCCAACATCTCCACCGCATGCTGCATGGTCGGCCAATCGGACTTAGACCCCATAATCACCCCGACAAGCGGCTTTTCTGCATTAACTGATTGATTTTCCAACTGTTGAGCTTCTACATTGCGATTAGACATCACACACCCTTTGGAGAGATCTGCACGGGATGGCTGCACGGATAAAAAAGGCTAAAAAGACCTATCTCTGCGTTGAAAAACTTGGCAATAGTTAGGCTATTACCTGCGTTTCCCGCCTTGATCTAGGCCTTTTTATCTCTTTTTTCTCTCGCACCCCACCCGTGCAGAGCTCTCAATTTTAAAAAAACGGGAAATTATACCGATTTAACCGCTTAACACCAAATTTAAAAACGAATTGACAATATACGGTTATGCGTATATCATTGCATACAAGTTTACAAGTAACTACTCAGTTAACACCGTAACTGCTCAGATTGCCCCTGAAATTCGTCAATTCAAGGCGGAAAATGTGAGTTTACAAGCCGTAAATGACCATTTTCCAACGCAGAAGTGGCGGATTTCAGGGGTGAGCTGAGGCGTTACCTTTATAAATTACGCATGGAACAGCTTATGTTACAGCCTCGTTTGTCCTCTAAAATACTGCTCACCGCTTGCTTGAGCTGCCTCTCCTTGAGCAGTTTGAACAGTCAAGCCAGTGAGCAACCTACTCATATTGGCGACCTTTTTCAAGCCTTGAAGCAGCAGCCGCAAACTCAGCTAGACCAGCTCGCTATTCAACAGAGTGAAATTGCTAAGCAAGCGGTCACTGCTAAGTTCTATCCCGAACTGAACGCTTTTGCCCAAGCGACCACTAGCAACCATCTCAAAAACCTTAAACCTGCGGCACCCAAAGATTTACGCCCAGGCAAAGATTTCCCCTTCGCCTACAATATTTACGGTTACGGCATCGAAGCTAAAATGCCACTGTTTGTTGCCAGTCTGTTTGAGCTAAAAAAGAAAGCAGAAAAACTGCATCAAGCCAGTCAAATCCAATACCGCCTCAACCTCCTACAAAATGAGGCTTTACTGGTCGGCTACAATGCCCAATTGCAACATCTCAAAGACCTCAAGGCCGCTTTGGAAGGACAACAACGCTCCCTACAAGAGAGTCGAGCTGTGGTCAAAATCAAAGTGGATTCAGGTCGTTCACCCGCTTCGCAACTGACCAATATGGACGAACACCTCAATCAGCTTAATCAAAAGCTCCTCGGCTTAGCTATTCAAAAGCAGAAGGTACAGAGCCAAATTTATCAGCTTACGCATATCAACCTGCCTCAACCGCTCCCAATGCAGTGGCAACCGCAAGCACTAGAAAAATCTCAATTCCTT
>JALUXI010000125.1 GCA_027019045.1 Piscirickettsiaceae bacterium
AAAATCCCCAGTCCTGGGGGCTTCAAAGTGCTTTCAATGCCTTTTCCAATCGCTGCACAGAGACGGGTTTGAGGGTTTT
Organism: Piscirickettsiaceae bacterium; assembly: GCA_027019045.1. Taxonomy (GTDB): domain Bacteria; phylum Pseudomonadota; class Gammaproteobacteria; order Thiomicrospirales; family Thiomicrospiraceae; genus JALUXI01. The sequence goes on from JALUXI010000125.1 coordinate 80, forward strand.
CATGGGTTGGGCGAAGAGGCTGATGCGGAGTTCTTCGAGTTGCCATCTGAGCTCGATGAACTTTGGATTTTTGGCGTAAGCGGGTTCATTTTGGTAGGCTTCGAATTTTTCTAGTAATGGCTTCAGCCCTCTTAATATTTGCTGGTCTTTATTAGGGTCTTGGTCGAGCTTTTCGAGCCGTTTTTGTAGCCCTTTCAGATAACGGGGGAGTTGGGCGAGCCAAGGGTCGGGGGTCTCAATCACAAAATTGGGCGAGATCAAGGTATCGAGTTGTTGGCGAATATCATTGAGGCTGTCGAGTGCGGCAAGCCATCTTGGATTGATTTTACCTTTGAGCTGTTTGGCGAGTTTTTGATGTTCGGTGAGAATATCACTGACCAATTTAGCCAATTTTTGAGCGGCTTCCACCCACTGGGTACGCAGGGTTTCCAAAACCGTTTCATAGGCAACTTGAGTGCGAATTTGTGCTGGATTGGGGACAAGCTGCTGCAAGGCGCTTTGCATCACCTGTTGCGTCAAATGCTCACAACTGCCGTAAGGGGCAAAACAGAGACACGCTTTTTGCAGTGGTAGCTGTTTTTTCAGATATTTCACCTTATCTGGGAGCTGCTGTTGCCAGAGTGTCAATACCGCTTCAGCATGCGCCGCTTGTGCCATCTCTGCATCGGCCATTAGGGTGAGTACGACCTGTTCACCTTCCACCTTCAGTGTTGGCACGGCTTGAATTTGGGTGCCTTGGGCTTGAATCGTCTCTTTTTCTGCCAAGTCGCCAAAGTCCCATTGAGTGACGATGCGTTGTTCAAATTGACTGACCTGATGCTGGGCAATTTTTTGATCCACTAGATGCTGATATTCCGCTTTCAGTGCTTCTAAATCTTCACTGCGTGCCAACACCTTTTTGCCGTCATCCGATTGCAAAATAAAAAAGGGTTTAAGGTGTTGCGGCAGTTTGGTATTGTTAAAGTCTGCCGCTTTAACAGGTTGGTTGCCAAGACGGTTCAATGCCCAGACGAGTTGCTCTAAAAAGTTGCCCCGCTTGGGATTTTCTGGTTCCATCTGCTGCCAAACCAGTTCTGCGGTTTGAGGCACAGGGACAAACTGTTTTCTAAGCCCTTTGGGCAAGCTTTTAATATAAAAAGCGATTTTTTCTTTAATAAACCCAGGGGTAAGCCATTCAAACTGTTCAGGTTGCACCAAATTCAGGCTGCTCACCTTGAGCTTAAAAATCACCCCATCTTCTGCTTTGCGAGGATCAAAGTGGTAATCCACCTCTAGCTTGAGCTGATTTTTGAGTGTGACCTGATTCGGATAGGCTTTGAGGGTGTCATCAGAAACCGACTGCTTCATTAAGTCCGCTTCGGTCAGATAGAGCGACTGCTCCACCTCTGGCGGGGCTTGCTTGACCCATTTTTCAAAGGCAGGTTGGCTATAAATATGCTCGGGAATTTTATCGGCATAAAAATCATATAACACCGTCTCATCCACCAAATAATCGGGACGACGCAGTTTATGCTCCAATGCTTCGACCTGTTGAATCAGTTTTTGATTGTGGCGATAAAATTTCAGCCTTGTATTGACCTCACCTTGCGCCAAAGCGAGCAGAAAGATTTTGTGTGATTCCTTAGGATCAATCGGGCCGTAATTGATTTTGCGACGATTGACAATCGGCAATCCGTAAAGCGTCACCGATTCAAATGCGCCCACCTGCCCCCGCTTTTTCTCCCAGTGCGGATCTTGATAGCTGCGTTTAATCAGGTGTTTTGCCAACTGCTCCACCCAACGCACATCAATCTCCGCATTGGTGCGGGCATAAAGCTTAGTGGTCTCGACCAGTTCCGCTGACAGTAGCCATTTAGGGCGTTTTTTAAATAGCACGGAACCTGGGTGGATAAAGAGTTTGGTGTTTCTTGCCCCTAGATAACTTTTCTCCTTTTCATCGCCTTTCATCGCAATATTATCCAGCAAGCCCGCCATCAGTGACTGATGCACGGCAATGCTGTGAATATCTGCCAACCGTTCTTGCATGACACCTGTTTTTTTATCCTTTACCTCCTCCAGCAGATGCAACGGCTGTGGATGCAGACCAATGCGTTTGAGGCTGGTCAACAGTTGAAAATAGAGGTCGTGCCACTCTCGCATTCTCAAATAGTTTAAAAAGTTGGTTTTGCAGAGTTTGCGAAGTTTATTCTGGCTCAGGTGGCGGCGTTTATCTTCATAAAAATGCCAAAGGTTAAGGAAAAATAGAAAATCGGAACGAGGGTCTTCCCATTTTTTATGTGCCTGCCGTGCGGCTTGCATATTGGCTTCATTGATGTCCCGAGGGTCTTGCATACTCAGCACAGAAGCGATCACCAAGACTTCATTTAACACGCCTCGTTTTTCTGCTTCCAATACCATTTTGGCAATGGAGGGATCCACGGGGAGCTTGGCGATTTGTCGCCCTTCTGGGGTTAACCGACGGTTTTCATTGATGGCACCTAGGGCTTGCAGATGTCGATAGCCATCATTGACTGCCTTCTCTTCAGGGGGTTCAATAAAAGGAAA
>JALUXI010000126.1 GCA_027019045.1 Piscirickettsiaceae bacterium
GGCGAGGTTGGTCACGCCGACCCCTAAAGTTCTACGACCGAGGCTGGAGTGCTTGGCAGCAGGGACGGGGTAGTCTTGATAATCCAGTAGGCTATCTAAAGCTCGCACAATTAAATCGGAGAGTTCGGCTAGCTCATCTAAGTTTTCAATTTCCCCTAGGTTAAACGCAGATAGCGTACAGAGGGCAATTTCACCGTCAGGGTCATTGACTTCGTTCAGTGGCTTAGTCGGTAGCGTGATTTCCAAGCAGAGATTTGATTGATGAATCGGGGCTTTTTCAGGGTTAAAAGCACTGTGGGTATTGGAGTGATCCACATTCTGCACATAGATTCGCCCTGTTTGTGCCCGTTCTTGTGCCAGTTGGGTAAAGAGGTCAATTGCCTTGAGTTTCTTCTTGCGGATGCTGTCATCGGCCTCATAGATTTGGTAAAGGCGTTCAAACTCGTCTTGATCAGCAAAGAAGGCTTCATATAACCCAGGGACATCGCTTGGGCTAAAGAGGGTGATGTCACCGCCTGTAATCATGCGTTGATACATTAGGCGGTTAATCTGTACGCCGTAATCTAGGTGTCTTGCACGGTTCTCTTCGACCCCTCGGTTATTTTTTAGCACCAAAAGAGATTCAACTTCTAGGTGCCAGATAGGGTAGAAAAGTGTAGCTGCACCGCCTCTTACGCCGCCTTGTGAGCAGGATTTAACGGCGGTTTGGAAATATTTGATAAAGGGAATCATCCCCGTGTGGAAGGCTTCTCCTCCACGAATTGGTGAACCTAGCGCTCGGATACGGCCGATATTCACCCCGATACCTGCCCGTTGTGAGACATATTTCACAATAGAGGAGGCAGTGGCGTTGATGGAGTCTAAGGAGTCACCACACTCAATCAATACGCAAGAGCTGAATTGGCGAGTCGGGGTACGCACCCCAGACATAATCGGGGTGGGGAGAGAAAGTTTGAACCCTGAAGCCGCATCGTAGAATTTTTTGATGATGTCTAGTCGGGTCTCTTGGGGGTAGTGTGCGAAGAGACACATTGGAATCAGCATATAGATGAACTGAGGACTTTCGTAGATTTCGCCTGTCACGCGGTTTTGAACGAGGTATTTGCCTTCTAGCTGTTTGACCGCAGCAAAGCTAAAGTTGAGGTCTCGGCTGTGGTCAATATAGTGGTTGAGCAGGTCAAGCTCTTCTTTGGTGTAGTCGGCAATAATCTGTTTGTCATATAGCCCTTTGTCCACCATTTTATGGATATGGTCGTGAAGGGTGGGGGGGAGGAAGCTGCCAAAGGCTTTTTTTCTTAGGTGGAAAATCGCTAAACGTGCAGCCAGATATTGGTAGTCAGGCGCCTCTTCGGAAATGAGATCGGCAGCAGATTTAATGATGGTTTCATGAATATCTGAGGTGGTCATGCCATCAAAGAACTGGATATGAGAGCGCAATTCCACTTCTGAGACGGATACGTTTTCCAGCCCTTCTGCCGCCCATGAGATCACACGGTGGATTTTTTCAAGGTCTAAAGGTTCGGTGTTTCCATTGCGTTTGGTGACTTGGATGTTCTGTTGAGACATGGTCTTGACTACCCTGTGAATAACTTTAAATAGCGTGAAAAATTTACATTCATGTGTCTTTTGCTGATTGAGTTAATAAATCAATGGCTTAAGCAAAAAACGCTCGATTTTGGTTTAAATTCTAAATTTATTTTATTGTGCTTAAGGCGCGAAAGGACACAATATATAGTTGAATGGGATTTAAAAGAACGCAAAATATAGTGGATTTTGTTGGTTTATGCAATAGTTAAAATTGGCACCTTTTCCGTGTTAAGTATGATGAAAAAGGGTGTGGAAAAGTGGCTTGCTGCGTCTGTTTTAAAGTGTGTCAGCCTGTGGATAACTTTGTGAAAATGACAGGATTGAAATAAGAAAAAAATTGAAAAAAGTTTCGATTGAACGATTAAGTTTTTTTATCGGTTCGAGAAAGGCTGAATGTTTGTAAAATTGCTTTATAGCCAGATTGGTAGTTTGGATATTTAAATGTAAACCCCGTGGACTTGAGCTTTTGGTTGCTCAGTCGTTTATTGCTTCGCAATTGGCGTGAGTTTTCTGTGGGTTCTTGATGTTCTAGTTCATCAACATTGAGCCGTTCGGCTAGCCAGTCAATGATTTCGCAAGTAGGGGAAGGCTGATCATCTACTGCAATATACAGAGAGTCAAGGGGGTAACCTTGCTCGGCAAGTTGCATCAGATGGGCAAGTGCATTGATTGCATCTTCCGTATGAATCCGGTTGCTATAGATCCCTTCCATGCAGTGTGCTTTTCCTGATTTGACTAGGTCAATTAAGTGGGTGCGTCCTGGGCCATAGAGGCCGCCGAATCGAACTATGGTGGTTGGAAGAGCGACTTCGTTGAGTAAAGCTTCCCCTTGTAATAAGCGGCGAGCTGAAAAATTGCTATCAGAAGTGGGGCTATCTTCTGTCACCCATTCACCCTCACTTTGTCCAAACACGGAGGTGCTGGAAGTAAAAAAGAGGTGTTTGGGTGGTTGGTTGGAAAGTGCATTAAGCAGGTTTTTAAGTCCTAAAACATAGGCTTGATAGTAGTTTGCGTCCTGATATTTCCCCGCAGAGGCGGTATAGAAGACATAATCATAAGACTCTGAAAGAGTTAGAGGCTGTGTCAGATCGTGGGCGAGAGTGGTAAACTCTGATGGAATGGCTTCAGCATTGCGTCTTAAAGCTGTGACACTATGTCCCTGTTTGACAAGAACTTTCCCTAAGCGACATCCAATGTCTCCACACCCTGCAATTAAAACTTTTGCCATCTGCTCCGCTTCCAAAAGTAAAAAGAGTATTTCGATTTTAGCGGATTTCGATGAAAAGGGTATGACAAAAGTTAAGAGAGTTTTATTCAGATATTAAAAAACCCGCCGAAGCGGGTTTGATAAGCATTTAATCAATAGGATTGATTAGAAGTCATAGCGAACCGAAACGGTATAGCCGATTTGGCTGTGTTTGGTTGTGCTGGTGCTTGGAATACCAGCTTGCTTACCTGTGTAATCGGTAAAGAAGGCTGAAGATACGGCCGAAGTGTCCACAGAGGTTTTATTTTCTGAAGCCATTACGACGGCAGCATCAATGGAAACGGTTTTGCTTAAGCTGTAGCCGCCACCAAATGTGATGTGGCTTTCAACTGTTGCAGGGAAGAATAGGTTATTAAACATATTCGTTGCACCATTGGCATAAGCTTGCATTTGAGCTGCTTGAGTATTGGCCGCTGGTGTATTGTTTAGGTCTTTAATAGGGTTGTCTGCTTTGTTATATCCAGCTCCTAACCAGAAGCCTTTACCTTGATATTTAGCTCCTAAAGCAATAACAGTTTGGTCATCCCACTTAAAGTCTTTATAGCCTTTTGCTTCTGACCATTTGATCTGTTTGTAATCACCCGTTAAAGTAATTTTGCCCATTTTATAAGCTAACCCAAGGGATAATTCTGCAGGTTGTTCTAGATTGTCAGAGAAGTTGAGACCAAAAGCTTTACCCGCTGTAGAGATTTGACCTTTATATTTCATATCAATAGCTGATTGATAGGCTAGACCAACAGTCAAGTTACCCATATCCATATAGGCACCAGCATTATATCCCCAGCCAAGATCAGAGGTGACACCCGAACCAACGGTTTGCATCAGTGGACTATTAGGTTGAGGTTGACCATTTGAACCAACAGTCATAGGAAAGGTTGTGACTGAGCCAGCAGGGGTATTAGCATTACCATTTTGTCGGCCAGTAGTCGGTGTGCCTGTGGTAGAAGTGAGGTAAACGGGCTGACCATTTGGATCTGTTGCAGAAGTTTGCCCATCATGAACTTGGCTACGGAAATTAATATCTAGGGCGCCATACTGAAGAACAGGGGCGAAACCAAAGCCGAAGTTTTTAGTCTTGTATGAAAGTGAAGGAGCAAATTTCATAATCTGAAGGTTAGATTGGGCGTTAAATAGATCGTTATAGTCTGAATAATCTACCCCCATCCCTGCTGAACCAAACATCCCAATACCAAATGACAGGTTATCTGAAATGGGGTTAACAATTGAGACCTCTGGAATGACATTGGTGTCAGCAGCACTATCATGCATAACCACACTGTTATTAACAGGTGGATTAGGGACAGAACCACTTTGTAAATATCCCCCCATATTGCTATTAAGGTTGCTTTGGATGTTAGAACCAGATTTTACAGAAGGCTTAAATAGCGTGCCACCAAAAGAAATCTCATTGCCTTTAGCTTTGGCAAGTAGGGCTGGGTTGGCAAGGGCGTTTTCTGAGCCGTAGAAGGCGGCAACACCTGTTCCGCCGAGTGCGCGAGATTGGGCACCTAGACCAATTAGGTTGTCGCCATTGGTTGCCATTGCTGGTGTGGCTGCAATCATAGATGCCGTGATGGCTAATGCAATTCTAGTTTTCTTCATTGTTTGTTCTCTCTTGTTTTTCAATTAAGTTAGCGAAAAAGGTTTCGCTTTAAGCTCGAGTGATACTATGCCGGATTTATTTTGCTTTGACTAATCAAAAAAATTTTGTGGGCAATTAGCGTGGCTAATTTAAAGTTAGGGATGAAGGGGTAATAGTGTAATCAATTGATTTTTAAATAAAATTTAGACTTATTTGTCTATAAGATATGTTTATATCTAAAAAGATTTTATAAAAAAAATTTTGAATGTGCAGGAGAGCTATTTTGCTAGCTAATAAAAAAGCCGCCCTAAAATTTTAGGACGGCTTTGAGTTGCGTATGCTAAATGGTGTGGAGGCTTAGAAGTCGCCGGCAGCACCTTTTTCTAGCATTTCCCAGATGGTGTTACGGACTTTCATTGCTGCTTCTTTTAGATCTGGTGGAAGCTTTTTACCCATTTTGACCATCATATCCATGTTCATAGAGTAAAGGGTCAGTTTTTCTTTGCCTGTTTTAGGATCTTTTTTACCAACGATGGTCACACGACAAGGTAAGAATCCACCCATGGCAGGTGAGAAGTCTAGCATTTTTCGAGCGGTTTCTGGGTTACAGAAAGACATGACATAAACAGTATCAGACTTGATGCCACGAGCTTGAAGCTCTTTAGAGAGAGGCAGTTCTCCGACATTTTTGATGTTGTTGTTGGTTCCCACCGAGTTGATGGCATCAATCACATCTTCTAGCTCAACACCGTCTTCAACAGGCTTTTCCCACATGGTGGCGTAGGCGATGTCTCCTTCGCTTTTTACCCAGCGATCCCAGACTTGGTTAAAGGTGTCCCATGCGCCATCTTCAAGGTTTTGTGAGGCTTTAATGGTGCCACATCCTGATAGGGTGGCGATTGCACCAGCGACCAGCGCAGCTTTTGCAAGCGTAATGAGTTTCATAATTGATATGCTCCGTTTTGGTTTTTATTTGAGGGCGATCCCTCTCGTATCAAGAAAGAAGGTTATCGCTTTATTCCCTAAAATGGAAATTAAATTTTTTGAGTGCTGATAACTTTATTTTATGAGGATAAGAGGTTACTAATATTATTTTATGCTGAAGCGTAACTACTCAGCTCACCCCTGAAATCCGCCACTTTTGCGTTGGAAAATGGTCATTTACGACTTGTAAACTCACATTTTCCGCCTTAAATTGACGAATTTCAGGGGCAATCTGAGCAGTTACGGTGTCAACTGAAAGTTATACTAAAGCCTAGTTTTTCTAGTAGTGGGATGGGCTGGTCACTTTGAATACGGTGTTGATGCCATTCTCTGCGAATGGGGTAGTGACGGCGGTAGTCCTCAAAGGCTTGGTGGGTGGCTGCTATTTGGTGGTTGCGAATGGCTTGGTCGTCTTTTTCAATTGGATAAGCGCCATGGAGAGCTTGATAAATTTGTGCTTGTAAAGGGAGGGTGTGATCAATCTGAATCGATTGAGGAGGTGAGGGGAGCAGTTGCTTCCATTCTTGCCTTTCAGGTTGTTGCCAAAATTGGCAGAGTGCTTGATAGACCATTTCACTGCCTGCTACTTTAGCTTCCAAACTATGGCCGGCAATATGGGGAGTGGCAATATCGGCTTTTTGGTAGAGTTCAGCGTCAATATAGGGTTCATTTTCCCAGCAGTCAATGACATTGGCGAAGGTGTTAGCGTGCATCCATGCGTTTTCATCGATAATGCCACCTCTGGCGGCATTGATGAGTATTTGATGTGGCTTGAGTTGTGAGAGGTGTTGGGCATTGATGAGGTGGCGGGTGGGGTGTTTACCCGTAAAAGTCAATGGCGTGTGGACGGTAATGATGTCAGCTTGCAGTGCCTCTTCAAGTGAAACAAAGTTTTGATTGCCCTCTTTTTCTTGACGAGGGGGGTCATTGAGGAGTGTTTTCCAGCCAAGAATTTCGGCTTTTTGCTGTACTAATTTGCCAACATGACCCACGCCAATAATCCCAATGGTGGGCAGGACTGGGGATTTTAGCAAATTCAGGTTTTTTTGCTGGGCGATGTGAAAGAGAGCGGTGAATATGTATTCAGCGACGGAGTTGGCGTTGCAGCCTTGGGCAGAATAGAAATGAATGTCTTTCTGTTTTAAATAGGTTTGGTCAATGTGGTCTAGTCCTACTACGGTACTACCGACAAATTGGACAGGGGTATGATCTAGCAGTTGGGCATTGATTTGGGTACGAGAGCGGATAATGAGGGCATCGACATTTTTAAGGTGTTGGTTTTGAATGTCTCGTCCTGGCATTAAGGTAACTTTGCCTAGGGATGAGAAGATGGCTTCGGCATAAGGGACGGCATCATCGATTAGAATATGTTTCATTATGACTATATGACTATTTATTTTGCTAAAAATTTAAGGATAGAGCAGTGCAGCAAAAATCACAAGTACAAATGATTGATGGCGTGGTCGGGAAGCTTGAGGTGCGAGCTTCTGGATTGTCGGAGAATAAAAAAGGGTTGGCCGTGATTTGTCATCCGCATACGCTATATGGTGGCACCATGGATAATAAAGTGGTGGTGACGGTGGAGAAGGCGTTGCAGCAACAGGGATTTGCGACCGTTTGTTTCAATTTTCGAGGCGCTGGGAAAAGCGAGGGAGCCTATGATGAGGGTAAAGGCGAGCAGGCAGATCTGGCAGTGGTGGTGACTTGGGCGAAAGAGCAGATGGACGAGACCGCACACTTATTATTAGCAGGATTTTCATTTGGCAGTTTTGTCGCCACACAAGCGCATGAAGATTTACAAGCGGATGCTTTGTTATTGGTGGCTCCGCCTGTCAGTTTATATGATTTTTCACCTTTACAGCCCAAAGTGCCTTGGCATGTGATTCAGGGCGGGGAAGATGAAGTGATTGAAGCACAGGCGGTTTTGGATTGGGTGAGAAAACAACCGAATCAGCCTGACCTTTATTGGCGAGGACAGGCGAGTCACTTTTTTCATCGACAACTGGTATGGTTACGAGGGGTGGTCTCGGTTGCTGTGAACGATTTTCATTGAAGGGTTTACATATTAGAAAATTCTTATATAATTCCGCCATATTAGAATTTTCTTATATGCTTATAAGTTTGAGTTATCAAAGAGATTTAGGCATGATTAACCATTTAATGGGGTGTTGAAATGAAAGTAAAACCGTTAGTGGTGGCATTGCTGGGTGCTTTGCCAATGTTTGTTTCGCCAGTACAGGCAGAGACATTGGATTTTAAGGGCTGTGTCAATGCGACATTAAATAATAATCCAAACATGGCGGTCAGCGATGCCCGTATTGCTCAAGCCGAGCATGCCTTGCAGGCGGCGAAAGCCAGCAGAATGCCGCAGATCATTGCCTCGGTGACGGTGGCTCGTTCGGATAATGCTTTAAATGTGTTTGGCATGAAATTGCAGCAACGGCAAGCGAGTTTGGGTGATTTTGGGTTTGATAATAATGTGGCAGCGCAGTTTGGTGCAGGGAACTATGGTACTGAACCTCATGACTTGAACTATCCAGGCTCCCATAATGATTTAAATACGCGTTTAGAAATCCGTTTGCCAGTCTGGAATGGCGGCAAAATTTCGGCTTATCAAGACCAAGCCAAGGCGATGGTGTTGGCAGCCAAGCAGGGGGATGCTGCAACTCAGCAATATTTGATTTTTAATGTCTATCAGGCATATGAAGGGGTGCATACGGCACGGGCTTATATTGCGGTAGCGAAAAAAGCACTGGAAGCGGCAGATGCTTATGTGAAAACCACGCAGAACTTGGTTGAGCAGGGTGTGGTGGTACGAAGTGAGCTGTTAAATGCCAAGGTTCATCGTGCCGAGGCAATGACCGCTTTAGAAAAGGCGAAGTCCCAAGAACAGATCGCTTTGGATAGCTTGAAGATGTTAATGAATCGTCAAGATATGACAAGCTTGGATGTTGGGGAACGAATTGCGATGACACTGCCTTATGAAGAGGTGGATGAGTTGGTTGATGTGGCTTTGGAAAATAATCCAGAGTTAGCAGCGATGGAGAAGCAGACAGTGTCTAAACAAGCCGCTGTGCGAGCTGAAAAAGCAGCGCTCTATCCCAGCTTTAATGTGATGGCAAGAAATGACTGGAACAGTGATTCTCTCTCATTGGGCGAAAGCGCTTATACCGTTGCTGGAGTGGCTGAATGGAAGCTGACCGATTTTGGGGTGACTTCTAATACGGTGGACAGAGTGCAAGCCGCTGCCAATGAGCAGAAGGCGAAGTTGCAGTCTAAACGCAATGAAGTTCGCTTAAAGGTATTGACCGCTTGGCGTAATCTTAAAGTGGCACAGAAACAGCAAAATATGAACCGTGTAGCTGTGGCACAAGCCGAAGAGGCGCAACGCTTGATTATGAAGCGCTATAAAAATGGGGTGTCCACTATGACTGAAGTGCTGGCGACTCAAGCACAGTTGGATAAGGCGCGTGCGGACTTGGTTAAGTCGGATTATGAAGTGAATGTACAGAGAGCGCAATTACGCTTGCTCACCGGAACAATGAGTTTGGCATCATTAAAAGTTATTAAATAAAGGGTTAGAATCATGCAGTTAAAAAAAGTAAGCAGTTGGGTATTGGTGGTCTCAGCGTTGTTCGTGGCTGCGGGCTGTGAGCAGAAGTCGGAGCAAGCGAAAGAGACGACGGTAGGCAATCAAGCTAAGCCACAAGTCATTGAGGCGCATGTGGCAGAAGTGAGTCTGGGATCTATTCCCATGACCGTGGTCGTACCTGGAGCCGTGGTGCCAGATCAAAAGGCGAAGATTGCCTCTCGTCTAATGGGGTATATCAAAGAGATCAATGTTAAAGTCGGGCAGAAGGTTAAAGCAGGGCAGCTACTCTTTACCATTGATCCAACGGATATTAAGTCAAAAATCACACAGGCAGAAGCAGCTTATCAGCAGGCCAAAGCGGCTTTTGAGGATGCAAAACTGGATTATGAACGCTTTACTAAACTGTACAAAGAGGATTCCGTTTCTAAACAGCAGTATGACAAGATCCGTTTGCAATATAGTGTGGCACAAGAAAATTTAGCAGCGGCAGTCTCTGGGTTGCAGCAAGCCAAGTCTCAATTGAAGTACGCCCATGTGAAAGCCCCCTTTGATGGTGTGGTGGTGAAGAAGTTGGCTTCGGCAGGGGATTTGGCGGCGCCTGGGCATCCTATTTTGGTGTTGGAGAATTTGAGCTCTTTGAGTGTGCAGACGCAAGTCTCTAATGATTTATTTGCCTCTTTGCATATCGGTGATAAGGCAATTGTGGAAATTGAAGGACGGGATAAGCCTGAAGTGGGCACAATCTATGCACTCGTGAGTGCGGCTGACCCTAAAACACGGACGCATACCGTCAAGTTGAGCCTGAAAAATGTGAAGAATGTGAATTCTGGGACTTTTGCGCGAGTCATCTTTAATAAGGGCAATCGTCAAGCAATTGTGGTACCTCACTCAGCAATTGTCAATCGCTCAGGGATTCAAGGGGTATTCGTATTAGATGACACCAATCATGCGTACTTCCGGATGGTGCGTCCTGGTATGAGCATTGGGCCTTTGGTGGAAATTCAAGCAGGGCTAAGCTTGGGCGAGCGCATTGTTGTGGATCATAATCAGAGTCTGTTGAATGGGGATCTGGTTAAGCCACTTCCTGTCTCGAATGCAGCCGCTAAATAATTGAGGTGTGTTGAGATGTCAGCAAATCAGACAGAAAATCAGGAAAGCAAATTGAATATTGCGGGCAAGATTGCTCAGGCATTTATTCACTCTAAAATCACGATGATGATTGTGATTGCCATCACGCTCGCTGGGGTGTTGGCCTATATGGTGACACCAAGAGAATATAATCCACAAATCGTGGTGCCAGCGGCGAATATTATTGTGCCAAAAGGGGGAGCAACGCCAACCGAAGTAGAAAATATGGTGGTCAAGCCGCTTGAGTCGATTATGAATGCCTTGCCAGGGGTGGATCACACTTTCGGTTATGCGTCGAATGACTTTGGCGTGGTGACGGTACAGTTTAAGGTGGGTGAAGACCAGATCAATAGCTTGGTGAAATTGTATAACCAGGTGATGCAGAATATGGACAAAATGCCGCCCGAAACTCAGCAACCGATTATTCGTCCAATCAATGTAGATGATGTGCCGATTCTCACCTTGGCGGTCACTTCAGATAAGCTCAGTCCAATGGCGTTGCGAGATGTCTCATTAAAGTTGGTTGAGAATCTGCGTAATGTTCCAGGCGTCTCCTTTACTAAAGTGGTGGGTGGACAGAAGCGAGCGATCAATGTTTGGTTGGATGCTCAAAAAATTGCCCCCACAGGTTTGACACTGGATCAAATCAGCAAGATGTTGAAGGGCAGTAATGTTTCTCTGCCAGTTGGCTCTTTGGTGAATAACAATAAAGAGCATTTGGTACGGGTGAATGGCTTCTTGGGCAGTGCAAAAGAGGTGGGTGAAATCGTGATTGGCATTGTCAATGGTCGTCCGATTTACCTTAAAGACATTGCACGAGTCGAAGATGGCCCGCTTGAAGAGGAAAAATATACCCGTATCGGTTTTGGCCCCAATGGCGCGATTCACACCAAAGGGGAACAGCCAGCGGTAACTATTACCATTGCCAAAAAACCAGGCACCAATGCGGTGACGGTGGCCAATGCCGTCTTGGAAAAAATCGATTTCTTGAAAAAGGCGGTCTTGCCTGCGGATGTGCAGATTGCTTTGACCCGTAATGACGGGGAAAAAGCAAATGCAGCGGTGAACTTATTGATGGAGCACTTGGGGATTGCGGTCGGTTCGGTCATTGTAATTCTGGTGCTGTTCTTAGGTTGGCGTGAAGCGGGTATTGTGACGCTCACTGTGCCATTGATTTTATTTGTGGTGCTGTTTGTCGGCTATGTCTCTGGGCAAACCATTAACCGTATTACACTTTTTGCTTTGATTTTGTCACTCGGTCTGCTGGTGGATGCAGCGATTGTGGTGATTGAAAATATTCACCGTCACATTCATGAGGGGTTTGACCCTAAACAGTTTGATAAGGTGTTGATTCAAGCAACTAATGAGATTGGAAATCCGACCAATGTGGCAACGCTAGCGGTGATTTTGGCTTTCATCCCCATGCTATTTGTGACGGGTATGATGGGGCCGTTTATGGCACCGATTCCATTTAATGTGCCTGTGGCGATGATCGCCTCTTTGGTGATTGCTTATATGTTAGTGCCTTATCTCTCCTATCGTCTGCTCGGTAAAAAAGCGATTAAGGAGATGCAGGAACGGGAGAGCTTGGAAGAGCTACATCCACACAAAGAAGACTGGATGCAGAAGCTCTATGTGAAGTCGATTACGCCTTTGCTAGAAAGTAAATTTAAAGGTTCAATCTTTATGTATAGCGTACTGGGCTTGCTATTCGTGGCATTGGCTCAGCCCGCACTGCAGTTCTTGCGTTCCGATGGCATGAATAACCCCTTACATCCACTCGGTGTGGAAGTGAAGATGTTGCCTTATGACAATACCAGTACATTCTTGGTACAGGTGGATATGCCTGAAGGCACGGCTGTTGAAGCGACTGATCAGGTGGCAACTGAGGTGAATAAGATTCTAAAAAACACACCTTTTGTGACCAATTACAGCACCTTCTTAGGGACGCACGCCCCCATTGATTTTGCAGCACTGGTGCGTGGCGACATGATTAAAGAGGGGTCGAATTTAGCACAGATTCGGGTCAACTTGGTCTCTAAGCATGAGCGGGATCTCTCTTCTCACCAAATCGTCAGTGAGCTCAATGAAAAGCTGGATGCGGTGCGTAAGAGCTTCCCAGATGCGAAGATTAAGTTATATGAAACCCCTCCTGGGCCGCCTGTGACTAATCAAATTTTGGCAGAACTCTATGGGCCAAACTATGAAACCTTGCGCAAAGCGGCGAAAGAGGTGGATGCGAAGTTTGAGAAAATCTACGGTATGATCAATGTCGATGACTCAGTCACCGATGACATGAAGAGTTATCAGATCAATATCGACCGTGTTGAAGCCAATTTGCTAGGTGTGGTGCCTGCAGAAGTTGGCAAGATGTTGAGAGACTATATTAACGGTTTTAAACTCGGTTATATGCACTTGGATAATGCCCGTGAGCCTGTCAATATCGTGGTACGGCTGCCAAAAGCAGAAAGAACGGTGCCTGAGCAGTTGATGTCACTGCGTGTTCAGTCTCGTTCAGGAGCCTCTGTGCCATTGGCATCGATTGCTTCGATTAAAGAGGTGGTGCATGCCAAACCCATTGTTGATCGTGATCAGCATAAGACGGTCATGGTTGGAGGTGAACTGTTGAAGTCTAGCCCTGTTTATGCGGTGCTGTCATTGGATAAAATGCTTGATGGTGTGAAGTTGCCTGAAAGTGGGGTGACCTTCCATACGGCCAACTTAGGTTTTGTGGAAGCCCAGCCGAAGGATGTGATGGATTACACCTTGCTTTGGGGCGGTGAGATGCGTCTGACCTTGGATGTCTTCCGTGATATGGGGAGTGCATTCATTGTGGCGCTAGTCTTTATCTATCTGATTTTGGTTGGATACTATAAGTCCTTTATGATGCCTGTCATCGTAATGGGGGCGATTCCACTAACCATGATTGGGGTGTTCCCAGGTCACTGGCTGACACATCAAGCCTTCACCGCTACTTCCATGATTGGGGTGATTGCCTTGGCGGGAATTGTGGTGCGAAACTCACTGCTATTGATTGACTTTATCTTGGCCTACCGTGCAGAAGGTCGGCCTTTGAAAGAAGCGGTGATTGAAGCAGGAAAAGTGCGTTTCCGCCCAATTCTGTTGACCGCTTTGGCGATTATCTTCGGTTCAATGATTATGATAACCGACCCCGTATTCGGTGGTTTGGCCGTCTCCTTAATCTTTGGAACCTTGTCGTCAACTCTATTAACGCTTTTGGTCATTCCACTGCTCTACTTCATCTGGCAGTACTACCAACTGCCCAAAGAAGAGCGACCAGCGATTAAATAAATCGCACATGATGAAAACCAAGAAACGGAGCCTCGGCTCCGTTTTTTATTTCATGGTTGCACGGTATTCATGCATGTATAATGTTGCTTTATGATAGTTTCATTTGGTAATCGGACAACATCTGATTTATTTCATGGCGTTTCAAGTCGTCGGACTCGGCAGATACCTCATCAAATTAAAGAGGTGGCATTGTATAAACTGGATTTGCTCAATGCGGCACAATCCTTAGATGATTTACGCTCCCCGCCTGGGAATCGACTTGAGTCGTTAAGAGGTGAACTGAGTGACTTTTATAGTATTCGTATTAACAAGCAGTGGCGTATTATATTTAGATGGTCAGGCTCAGGCGTATACGATGTTGAGATTGTAGATTATCATTAAAGCGAAGGAGAATATATGATTCCACAGAGTCGAACAGCAACGCATCCAGGTGTGATTCTGCTTAAAGAGTTTCTTGAGCCTTTAGGCCTTTCACAAAAGGCGTTGGCTGAGCATATTGGGATTCCCGTTCAACGAGTGAATGAAATTGTACGGGGAAAAAGGGGTATTTCGCCTGAAACGGCATGGCTTTTTTCAGAAGCCCTCAATACTTCACCTGAATTTTGGTTAAGCTTGCAGGCGAATTATGATTTATCTCGGCACAAGCCGACTCAGCATGTGACGCCTTTGGTGTTATCAGCAGTATAGGGTGATACTGGGTTTGGATCAATGGATTGAAAAATTTGAACGAAGCTTAGCGAGCGGGCGTTATTCTGAGCATACGCTGGCGGCTTATCGGCGGGATTTAACGGCTTTTTCGGACTTTTTTGTGCAAGCTTTTGCTGAACGGCAAGGGGGTTGGTATGGATCTCAAAGAGGGCAGAAGCTTTTAGGACTGCTATCTGAATCAGAGCGTCAAGTTTTGGAACAAGGTGAAGCAGGGTGTGTGCCTTGGGAGGTCGTGCCCTCTCAAGCCATTCAGGATTTTTTGGC
>JALUXI010000127.1 GCA_027019045.1 Piscirickettsiaceae bacterium
ATCGAACCCCAGTTGCCCTGACCATCAACTAATGGATAGCGAAAAGAGAAAGGTTGCGCCATCAACACCATCGCTTCATAACAGGCAGAATCACCATGCGGGTGGAATTTACCCAGTACATCCCCCACGGTGCGCGCCGATTTTTTATACTTCGCCGTCGCTTTCAATCCCAGCTCCGACATCGCATAAATAATCCGCCGCTGCACTGGCTTCAAACCATCGCCAATATGTGGCAAAGCTCGATCCAAGATGACATACATCGCATAATCCAAATATGCCTTCTCGGTAAACTGTGCCACCGACTGCTGTTCAATGCCTTCATAATTGATGGTGTGCTGACTCATACTGCTTTCCTATTGATCTAATTTACCCACTGCACAAGAAACAAAAGATTTCGCCTTAGCGCCCAATGCTTCTAACCCTTCTGCACTACCGACTTCAGGATACCCCATTTTCAATAATGCAGCTTTCACTTCAGACACAACTTCCTCTCCTGCCCCCTCTCCTAAACGAAAAGAGACTGTTCCCCCGTCAATATCGACGACGACCTGCTCAACGCCCTCAATCTGCAATAATTTTTTCTCAATGCTGTTTGCACAGCCTCCACATTTTATATTTTCAACCTCAACCTTCATCATCTTATTTCTCCTTTGATATAAAAAATCATACCATCAATCATTTAGACGGATAAAATAACTCTATTTTTCATCATCCATACAAGATACCATGACTTTTATTGAAAACGAGCAACGGACGGCAAAACGCATTGCTTTACATCGACCCGCCACACTTATTTTTAAAGACCAGCATTACCCTGTTCATATGACAGACCTTTCAGAAAAAGGGTGTGGATTTCTCAGTCCAGTCTGCCTAAATGACCAAGAAGAAGGACAACTAGAAATCAGCCTATCAACTCATGATGAACACTTTACTCTACAATTAACCATCAGTGTTATCCACTGCTTCAAGACACGAGATAGTCACTTGGTTGGTGTTATCTTTACCCACCTCAATGCAGCCTATCGCTACGCCCTAAAACGCATTGTAGAAGAAGGTTAAAATGGAAGAAATTGCCAACAAACTCTCTTCAGATGACACCTTCGAAACGGAAAAGTTTGGAACGGTTGTTAAAACTGATCGTACAGCCACGCTGATTGGTAAAAATGGCCAAGCCCATGCCCACATGGTGATGCTCTCTCCCAAGTTTGTAGGGGTAAAATCCGATCGAGGGGCAAAAGTGGGGACGCGCCTAGAAGTCAAATTTGAAATCCCCGCCTTCGGTTACTTTACAGAACTGAAAATTCCCGCCATTGTCACTGAAAGGCACTCTACAGGAGACGGCACCTTTCTCACTTTAGCATTTGAAGAGATTGATGAAAAAAGTCGTGCAGCCATTGAAGACTTTATCGAATATAAAAAACGCCTGCATGAAAGCAATCTTCATCACACCACACCTTCAAACGAGTTATAAGAAATCTACTAAACCGCCACCTCAGCCAAATCCCCTTTCTGCTCCAGCCACGCCTTGCGATCAGACGCTCGCTTTTTCGCCAACAGCATATCCATCACCTCTTGCGCCTCAGAACGGTCAAGTTGCAACTGCACCAAACGGCGACTGGCGGGCAGCATGGTGGTTTCACGCAGTTGTGCAGGGTTCATCTCTCCCAACCCTTTAAAGCGAGTCACTTGTACTTTTCCAGGCAATTTCTCTGCCACAATCCGATCCAAAATCCCCTCTCGCTCCGCCTCATCCAGTGCGTAAAACACCTTTTTACCGACATCAATACGATACAAAGGCGGCATGGCAACATAGACATGGCCACCCTCAACCAATTTAGGAAAGTGTTTCACAAACAAAGCACAAATCAGCGTCGCAATGTGTGCCCCATCCGAATCGGCATCCGCCAAGATACAAATTTTGCCATATCGCAGACCACTTAAATCTTCCGAACCAGGATCCACCCCAATCGCCACACTGATATCGTGAATTTCTTGTGAAGCCAATACCTGTGATTCATCCACCTCCCAAGTATTCAAAATCTTCCCTCGCAACGGCATAATCGCCTGAAAGGTTTTATCCCGTGCTTGCTTGGCCGAACCGCCCGCAGAGTCTCCCTCTACCAAAAACAGCTCGGTCAGATTCAAATCTGTCTCCGTACAATCAGCTAACTTTCCAGGTAAAGCGGGGCCTGAAGTAATCTTTTTACGCACCACCTTTTTCGCTTTGCGTTGGCGGGACTGGGCATTATTGATCACCAATTCAGCAATCTTATCCGCCACTTCCGTATGCTGATTCAGCCACAAGCTTAATGCATCCTTCACCACACCAGAAATAAACGGCACACACTCCCGTGAGGAGAGTCGCTCTTTCGTCTGTCCTGCAAATTGCGGGTCTCGCAACTTAGCTGACAGCACAAACGCCACATTCAACCAGACATCTTCAGGTGAGACCTTTACCCCTCTTGGAATCAAATTGCGAAACTCACAATACTCTCGAATCGCCTCCGTCGCTCCCTGCCGCAAACCGTTCACATGGGTACCGCCTTGCGGTGTCGGAATCAAATTCACATAACTCTCTAATA
>JALUXI010000128.1 GCA_027019045.1 Piscirickettsiaceae bacterium
CATGCATCCGAATCAAACGAGCATGAGAAAGTGGATCTGCATGATAATCCAGTTCAGCCAGCACCTCATCCATCTCATCAAACTCATTACACAGCAACACCAAATCACACCCAGCCTGCAACGCTTTCGCTGTTCGCTCTGTGGCCGACCCCATCGCTTTAGCCGCCGCCATGCCCAAATCATCACTGACAATGCAGCCTTCAAAATGACATCGCTGGCGTAAAATGGCCTGCAACCATCGTTTAGAAAAATCCGCAGGCAAAACATCAATATTAGGATAAATTACATGAGCAGGCATCACCGCCTCCAACCCATTTTGTATTAAGTTTAAAAACGGTTGCATATCCTGCTGCCAGAACACCTCCAAATCTCTTGGGTCTTCAGCTACCGCTAAATGTGTATCAGCCTTGACATAGCCATGACCTGGAAAATGCTTGGCTACCGCAGGCATCCCCGCTTCATGTAATCCCTTCATTAACGCAAAGCCCAGCTTAGCCACCACTTTGGGATCTGAATGCAAAGCACGATCCCCAATCACCGAACTACTGCCGTAATCTAAATCCAAAACAGGGGTAAAGCTAAAATCAACTCCTACGCTCAATAACTCCGTTGCCAATAACCAACCTGTCTGTTGAGCCAAATGCACAGCCTTTTGTGCATTTTGTTCATACAATTCACCCAAACGACGCATGGGAGGCAAATGGGTAAAGCCATCACGAAATCGCTGCACCCGCCCCCCCTCATGATCTACCGCAATTAACAACTTAGGATGTCGCAATTGATGAATGGCTTGCGTCAAAGCTTGCAGTTGAGCGTGGCTTTCAAAATTACGAGCAAAAAGAATCACCCCAGCGACCAAAGGGTGCAATAATCGCTTGCGATCGGCATCGGTGAGCTGCAACCCTTCAACCCCAATCATCAAGCACCCTAAGGACATCGCCTTACCAGGAAGTGTTTTTATCATAAAGAAAACTTAAATCAATGGAAAAGTCGCTATTATAAAAGACAATAATAGAAAGGTATCAAGAAATGATAATAAATGAGAAGATGGGAAACTAAAGAATGGTGGGTCGTGCGCGATTCGAACGCGCGACCAATTGGTTAAAAGCCAACTGCTCTACCAGCTGAGCTAACGACCCACTTATAGAGAATTCAAATGGCGGTGGGACAGGGATTCGAACCCTGGGTAGGCTACAAACCTACAACGGTTTTCAAGACCGCCGCCTTCAACCGCTCAGCCATCCCACCTCGTTTTGAATGAGGCGTATTATAAAGCCTCAAAGAAACTTTGCAAGTCAAAATCTCGAAAAATCTAAAATTCTTGCACTTTTTGCCAAAATCCCCAGTCCTGATAGCTTAGAAAAGCTGCCATCAGGCAGCAGGACTGGGGATTTTGAGAAAATTCTTGTGAAGCTTAATCTTTCGTTCGATTTAATGCTCACTTCCTTTCTCTTGCTGCAATATCTTCTGCACAGGCTTAAAAGATTTTCGGTAGCCCTGTATTAAGCCATACTTTTGAATCGCGTCAAGATGGGCGGCAGTGGGATAACCATTGTGCCTTGCGAATCCATATTCTGGATACTGCTCATCCAGAGCTTGCATTTCTCTATCTCGAGTCACTTTCGCCAAAATAGAAGCCGCAGAAATAGCGGCGACTTTGCCATCTCCTTTAATGATAGGTCGGCATGGTTGATCAAGCCTAGGGCATCGGTTCCCATCCACCCACACTTCATCAAAGGGCTGTTTCAGACCAGCGACTGCCCGCTGCATCGCCAGCATGGTTGCCTGCAAGATATTGAGTGCATCAATCTCTTCAGGTGTAGCATAGGCGATCGCATAATCCACTGCTTCTGCTTGAATCTGTTCAAACAATGCTTCTCGTTTCGCTGCTGAAAGCTTCTTAGAATCATTCAGAGGCAATTGACAATCCTCAGGCAGAATCACTGCAGCCGTCACCACATTGCCAATCAGCGGCCCTCTTCCCACTTCATCGACGCCTGCAATCACGAGTGGTTGTTGTGCTATCTCAAACTCAAATCCCAGTTGACTCATAAGCTCGCCCACTTAGCAATCGCATCGGCTGCCAGCTGAGCCGAAGGCTGTTTAAGTGCCTTTGCCTGCTCTTTAAATGCGCTGAGCTGCTTTTCTCTCGCTTGCTGATCCATCACCAACCGCCCTAACGCCAAGGCAATTTTTTCAGGGGTTGCCTCCTGCTGAATCAGCTCAGGTACGATCGTTTGTTGTGCCAAAATATTGGGTAAACCAATCCACTGTGTCGTCGCCAGCCGCTTCATCAGCCAGTAGCTAATAGGATGCACCTTAATCGATAGCACCATGGGCCGCTGCATCAATGCGGCCTCCAAGGTGGCTGTACCAGAAGTGACAATCAACTGATCAGACGCTTCCATCACTTGTTGAGCTTGCTGCATAAACAGATGAATGGGGAGATTAGGTGCATAATTTTCTACCGCCTGTTGCATTCTCGCTTTTGCCTTTTCATGTACACAAGGCACAATAAACTGCATCTCAGGGTAGATTTCTGCCAGTTTGGCTGCCGCCTGAACATAAACATCC
>JALUXI010000129.1 GCA_027019045.1 Piscirickettsiaceae bacterium
ATGATAAAAGGGGAATTTGAAGCGGTCATGCAGGCACTACATACAAAGAAATAATGGAGAAACAAAATGGGATTTAAGTGTGGAATTGTTGGGTTGCCAAATGTAGGGAAATCAACCCTATTTAATGCATTGACTAATGCAGGGATTGAGTCGGCGAATTACCCGTTTTGTACCATTGAACCGAATGTCGGTGTCGTGCCTGTTCCTGACCCTCGCCAAGAGAAAATTGCTGAGTTTGTGAAGCCTGAACGCATTTTACCCACCACCATGGAGTTTGTAGATATTGCAGGTTTAGTGGAAGGGGCTTCTAAAGGTGAAGGGCTAGGGAATAAATTCTTGGCCAATATTCGTGAAACCGATGCCATTGTGCAGGTGGTGCGTTGTTTTGAGAATGATGACATTGTGCATGTAGCAGGTAAAGTGGATCCCCTTTCTGATATTGAGATCATCAATACCGAGTTGGTGTTGGCGGATATGGAGTCTTTAGAGAAGGCCGTTCAGAAAGTCCAAAGGGTGGCGAAAAGCGGCAATAAAGAAGCTCAAGCCAAGTTAGATCTCTATAACAAGGTCTTGAAAGAGGTGGAAGAGGGTAAGCTAGTTCGTTTGATTGACCTTGATGAAGATGAGCTGAAAGAGCTCCAAGATTTGCACCTACTGACCATCAAGCCGATGATGTATATCGCCAATGTGAATGATGATGGCTTTGAAAATAATCCTTACTTAGATGCGGTCAAAAAAGTTGCCAAAGAACAGGGCGCTTCTGTGGTTCCCGTCTGTGCTGAGATTGAAGCGGAAATTGCCGAGCTTGAAGAGGAAGATAAAGCCGCCTTCCTTGAAGAGATGGGGCAGGAAGAACCTGGTTTGAATCGTGTGATTCGTGCAGGTTATGAGTTGCTGGGTCTACAAACTTACTTTACCGCTGGGGTGAAAGAAGTACGAGCTTGGACAGTTAAAAAAGGTGCAACCGCTCCTCAAGCAGCAGGCGTGATTCATACCGACTTCGAGAAAGGCTTTATCCGTGCAGAAGTGATCGCCTATGAAGACTTTATTCAGTGTAAGGGTGAAGCGGGTGCCAAAGAAGCGGGTAAAATGCGTTTAGAAGGTAAAGACTATATCGTGCAAGATGGCGACATTATGCATTTTAGATTTAATGTCTAAAATTCCCAGTCCCGAAGAAAATTTTAAGGCGAAAATGTGATTTAAAGAGGTTGACAGCCAAATTTAAAACATTATAATACGCCCATCTTTTGGCTACATAGCTCAGCTGGTCAGAGCACATCACTCATAATGATGGGGTCCCAGGTTCAAATCCCGGTGTAGCCACCATATTTAATAAAAAAGCCGTCATTTTTGACGGCTTTTTTGTATCTATAAAACGATGTTCAGTGTTTTTTTGATTCTTTAGAACATGAAGCTGTCCATTTCTTCTTCTTGGTTTTGATTGTCATTTGCGGCTGTTGAGAGGAGGAGTTCGATTTGTTTGACGCTGGAGAAGAGGGAGGCATCTAAATAGTGGATGTCGATGGCATCTTGTTTGACAAATACATGGTCTGCCCACTTTTCTAAATCGGTAATAAAGCTTTCAATCAGAGGTTTGTACATTTCTCGGGTGTTTTCATCTAGCTGTTTGATCTGTTCTAGGAGTTCAGAAAAATGACGCAAGACATTCCCTAGATCCATAAATTCAAAAGCCCCTTCTAGTGCATGGGTGGCTTCTTCTATGGCATTCTGTAACTCTGAAATATCTGCAGGAGAGAGGGTGACGGATTGCATGGTGATGGAGAGGGCATCTCCAATGACATCAATAATTTGTAAAATGTGTTCTTCATCAAGTTCGCCCAATGCAAGATAGTCTTGGGCAGAGAGGACTTCTCTGTTCTTACCAGAGGTATGCATATCGTTGATTTGAGTGTCCATGATATTTTCATCGAAGGCGGTAATAAAACTGCCATCATGGAGTGACTCATTGTTTTCTTGAAGAGTGGCATCAATGTGATTTATGGCGTGTTGAACATTCTCTTCAAGTTGTTGGTATGGATAGTCTAGATGAGGGTAGTTTTTTAAGGAGTCTTGGATAATATGGAGAACTTTAAGAAGGAAGGTTTTGATCTGCTGTTCAGGAATAAACTTTTCTTGCATAAGGTGCTGATAATATTGCAAGCTTTCATCAATTTTGTCTATATCATGTAAAACATAGCCATAGAGTTCGCCTAGTTTAGTCATGAAATGGTGGCACTCCTGTCTACTTTGGAGAAAATTTTTCAGTTCGGGTGTTTCTTGAATCGCTTTAATAATAGGTTCGTAGATAACATCAAAAAAATAGAGTGCTTCTCTTCGATTGATGGGCATCGCTTTTGCCATATTTGTGTCCTTATTCATTGTCAGGCTCCATTTTCTGTAAAGCCAGTTGATAGTCTTGATAGCTTGAGAGTTGTTTTAATGGTTCAACACTTTTGTCTAAAGAGAGGCTTTCAAGCTGTTTGTCTTGACGAATAGGTGGGAGCATCCGCTTTGCATTCACTTGATCAGTCAGCACTTTGAGTCCAATGTGGTGAGATTTCAAATAC
>JALUXI010000130.1 GCA_027019045.1 Piscirickettsiaceae bacterium
ATAAGGCTAACTGGTCAAGAGTAGTTAGAACCGAGCCCCGACACAAAGGGGGTTAAGACATAGCAAATTTCGTCCAATGTGTCATACAAAAGAAGTTAGAACCGAGCCCCGACACAAAGGGGGTTAAGACCAAGGGCTTGTGCTACGCCTGTGGCGAACCCCTTGTTAGAACCGAGCCCTGACACAAAGGGATTCGGTTTTTCTTTTTATGGCTTTTTTCCTACTTCTGCATCGCTTCGTTTAGAATATGGAGATTCTGTTAAATGGAGTGTTCTGATGCCTTTTTCTTCTATAGTTGTGACTATCTTGGCAGCGGGTAAAGGAACCCGTATGCAGTCTGCTAAGCCTAAAGTGCTGCAACCTTTGGCTAAAAAGCCATTACTTGGTCATGTTTTTGATACGGCTTTTGATTTATCCCCTAACCGTATTTTGCCAGTGATTGGTCATGGTGCGGGTCAGGTTAAGGCGGCTTTTGCATTTGATAACTTAGCTCATCGTTTGGCTGAAATTGGGATGTTGGATGAAAGCCTAGTTACTTTACCCGAGGTGATTTGGGTGGAGCAGACGGAGCAGTTGGGTACAGGTCATGCAGTTCAGCAAGTTTTGCCGCATTTAAAGGATGAGGAGGTGTTGCTCATTCTGTATGGTGATGTGCCTTTAACCCGCAAAGAGACACTTGAGGATCTGCTGGACTTGGTGGATGACACGCATCCTTTGGCTTTATTGACAGTGAATTTGAGTGTCCCAACGGGCTATGGGCGGATTATTCGAGATCAACATCTGAATGTGCAGGCGATTATTGAAGAGAAGGATGCAACGCTTGAGCAGAAACAGGTTCAAGAGGTCAATACGGGGATTATGGCAGTGAGAGCCAAGCAGGCGAGACAGTGGCTGGGTGCTTTGCAAAATAATAATGCCCAAGGTGAGTATTACCTCACGGATATTATCGCTATGGCGGTAGCCGATGGCTTTCATATTCGCACTACCCAACCTGCGGATGAAACGGAAGTATTGGGGGTGAATGATAAAGTTCAGCTTCAACAGTTAGAACGCATTTATCAGCAACAGCAGGCAGAGCGTTTAATGCGTCAGGGTGTGACCCTACTGGATGCTGATCGAATCGATATTCGAGGACAGGTGTCTGTTGGCAGAGATGTGGAAATTGGGGTCAATGTGGTGTTTGAAGGCGATGTACAGCTAGGTGATGGGGTGGTGATTGGTGATCATTGTATTTTAAAAGATACGGTGTTAGGCGATCAGGTACGGGTGGAACCTTTTTCCCACCTTGATGGGGCTAAAGTGGGTCAAGCTTGCGTGATTGGCCCCTATGCAAGATTACGACCTGGTACAGAACTGGCGGATGAAGTCAAGATTGGCAATTTTGTCGAGACCAAGAAAGCGCAAATTGGCCGAGGTTCAAAAGTGAATCATCTCTCCTATATTGGGGATACGCTAATGGGCGGCGGGTGTAATATTGGAGCCGGTACGATTACCTGCAATTATGATGGGGTGAATAAGCACCAGACAGTGATTGGAGAAAGAGTCTTTGTGGGTTCCGATACGCAATTGGTTGCGCCTGTGGAAGTGGGTGATGGGGCCACCATTGGAGCGGGTTCAACCATTACTAAACGAGTGCCAGCCAATGAACTGACATTGAGTCGTTCCAAACAGGTCACCATTAAAAACTGGCAAAAACCGCCGAAAAAGTCTTAAAAACTTCCAGTTTTCCCAGCTCCGTAGGATATGCCTGCTTTTAATGTCCTGCGGGGATGGTGTCGGAAAAGAAGGTTTGCCAGAGTAGGAAGAAGTTAAGCAAGATAATCACACTGATGATTCCCCAGCCTACTTTTTGTGTGAGAGGGGTATTCACCAAGCTGCCGACATATTTTGCTTGATTGGTAAATTGCAATAGGGGAATCAAGGCGAGGGCGATGCCGAAGCTGAGGACAACTTGGCTGGCGACCAAAACAGAGGTGGGGTCCAAACCAAGCATAATGACGATTAAGGCGGGGGTCATGGTGATGATGCGTCTTAGCCACATCGGAATGCGGAAATTCACAAACCCTTGCATCACGACTTGTCCAGACATGGCACCGACGACCGAGGAAGCAATCCCACTAATGAGAAGGGTCATGGCAAAGACTGTCGAGGCCATATCACCCAACAGTGGGGTTAAGGTCTGATAGGCCGTTTCAATGCTGGCAACCTCTTGATGACCTGTTTCAAAGAAGGTGGCTGCCGCCATGATCAGCATCGCCATATTCACAAATCCAGCAAAAACCATTCCAATCACCACATCCTTTAAAGTAAAGCGATAGAGCTTCTGTTTCTTTTCTTCTGTATCAACCTGAATACGGTTTTGGGTGAGGGCACTGTGTAGATAAATTACATGGGGCATGACCGTTGCACCGAGAATTCCAGCAGCAAGGTAGAGCGCGTGGGTATCGGGAATTTGAGGTATCAGGAGCCCTTTAGCTATGCTGACAGGGTTAGGTTGTGCCAGAAAAATTTCCACCACATAGCCCAGTGCCACGGCTAATACCAGTGCAGCAATCACCGCTTCTAATGCACGGAAACCAAAGCGTTCAAAACTCAAAATTGCAAAAGTGACGACTGCCGTCAATCCTGCTGCCCAAATCAATGGAATATCAAAAAGCAGATAGAATCCTAAAGCCGCTCCGAGAAACTCGGCCAGTTCGGTTGCCATGGCGATAATTTCCGCTTGAATCCAGTAGAGCCAGACCAGTGGATGGGGGTAGTGTTCTCTAATCATCTCTGGGAGGTTTTTTCCTGTGGCAATCCCCAGCTTGGCGGAGAGAGATTGAATCAGCATCGCCATCAGGTTTGCCCAGAGAATTACCCAAAGGAGTAGATAACCATATTCGGCTCCGCTTTGAATATTGGTAGCAAAGTTACCCGGATCAATATAGGCCACCGCTGCAATCATGGCAGGACCTAAAAAAGGTAGACTGCGAAACCATTTTTTATGGGGGGTGCCATTGAGTTCCGCATGAGCTTGGGCATGGATTTTATGATCGAGGTGTTTCACAATTATTTTTAACCTTGGTTAACTTTTTAGAATTATGGGGTAGAGGCGGGGATTCGTCAAGCAGGAAAGGGTGCAGTAAGGCAGAATTTTGTTAAAATCCTCTTTATGAAGATTGAAATTAAACCTTTGATAAGTCAGTGGCAACCCTATATTCAGCTGATGCGTCTGGATCGACCTGTGGGAATTTATCTGGTGCTGTGGCCCGCTTTGTGGGCTTTATGGTTGGCGGCAGATGGTTTTCCTCCTTGGCATATCTTGCTTATTTTTGTTTTGGGTGCGGTGCTGATGCGTTCGGCGGGCTGTGTGATCAATGATTATGCTGATCGCAATTTTGATGGACATGTCGCTCGTACTTGCCAACGCCCTTTGGCAACAGGGGCTTTAAAACCTAAGCAGGCATTGAAGTTATTTGTTTGGCTCTGTCTGATCAGTTTTGGATTGGTATTGCTATTGAATCCGCTCACTGTGCTGATGTCTTTTGTCGCTTTAGGATTAGCGGCACTTTATCCTTTTACCAAGCGCCTCACCCATTGGCCACAGGCATTTTTGGGGGCGGCGTTTGCTTGGGCAGTGCCGATGGCATTTACCGCTGTGCAGAATCGACTGCCGATAGAAGTTTGGTCACTATTTGCTGCGACACTGTGTTGGGCGTTAATCTATGACACCGCTTATGCACTGGTGGATAAAGAGGATGATTTGAAGATTGGGATTAAATCGACCGCCATTGGGTTTGGGCGGTATGTGAATCAGGTGATAGGGTTGTTTCAGCTGTTGATGCTGGGGCTATTGGTCTGGACAGGCGTGCTGTTTCATCTGCATTGGCCTTACTATTTGAGTCTGGCACTGGTTGCTTTGGGCTTTTTATATCACCAGCGACTTTTACATCAGCAAGATCCCGCTTTGGCATTTAAGGTTTTTTTGCAGAACCACTGGCTGGGATTGATTATTTTGGTTGGGATTATGCTGGATAAGGTGCTTTATTGAATATTGGTTGGTGCGGTATATTGAGGAAATTCAAGTCCCCACTCGGTTTGCGGGTGAATTGCTTTGAGGAGTTTAAGTAGGTTGCCTGTGATATTGGGATGGAAGTTAAAGACCAAGCCTTCTCCTGTTTGCGGTAGCAAGAGTAACTGAGGGTGATCACTGTCCATGTCTTTTAAGGTGAGTTGGGTAATGAGGATGGGTTTGTCAAATACCTTAATGGGTTCGGCAGGGATGTCAAAAGTCGTGTCAAAGTCACTCTCTTGTTGTGCTTGGAGCTGTTGCATCTCTTGAATCGCTTGTTGGGTATCGGACAATAGCGGTTTATTTTCTAAAGGGTGTTTACCTTGCAAGGCAGGAATTAAGAGTTTTAAAAAACGGCGGCTCAGCCACGCTTCGAGTAGGCGGTTTTGTTCAGTAGTGATGCTCAGTAAGATACGGTCTTCAAGGCCGTCATACCTTGCATTGATCTGTTTAATTTGGTCAGTTGTATCAGTCATAGGGAGAGGGTTTGGTTAAACGAGCCAATATTATAACGCGGCTACTTTTTTCGAGTATGTTGTTGTGTTTATGCAATCCAGTTGTTTGGGCTGAAGAAGCGAGTGCGTCTAAAACAGCGTCCTCCTCATTCTCTCTTTGGTCTGATTCCCTTCAAGGATTGAGTCATTTTCAAGTTTGGTTAGGGCATTATGTTGGGGCTTTTGGACGAAAGCTGGATGGGCTATTGGCGAATGAAGCTTCCTTGGATGAAGCCAATGGTTCGCGTTTAGTCGTGCGATTACCCTATACAGTGCATGCGAATACCGAGCAAGGGTTTACTCCCAGTGTGGATGCCAATATTGATCTACCGCAGTTAAATCAGAAATGGAAACTTTTTGTTAGCTCATTAAACCAAGAAGAGAAGCAACCTGTTTTATCAAGTAGTGAGACAGCGACTGGGAAAGGAATTGCCCAGATTGGGGTGCAGGTTCAATTAAAAAAGACAATGAATCTCATAGACTTATTGGACTTTGGATTTAATGCAAAAGGCTTAGCTTTACCTGCCGTCTATACCCGTTATAAAAGTATTTTTTATCAAGACCTCACCTCCGTTTGGCGACGACGGTGGTATGGTAAGGTGTTTTGGGAGAGTGATTTAGGGGCAGGGGTACAGTTGGCGCTACGACATGATCGTACCTTTGCAGCCGAGCAGTTGCTGTTTCGTAGTGAGACACAGGCCAACTGGTGGGATAAAGGGCAGTACTGGGATATTTATCATGACTTTTTGCTATATCATAAAATTAATGACTGGAAATCAGCGGTCTATTTTATGGGGTGGAATTGGCAGACGGTGCCGAAAGGGTTACATCTGACTCGTTTTAGTCTGGGAAATAAATTACGGTTAAGACTGTATCAAAAGTGGCTCTACTTCGAAATCAAGCCACTGGTCACTTTTCAGGATACAACCCACTTTCAGGAAGCGGATCCCAGTCTGACCTTGCAGTTGGAAATGCAGTTTTATGAAGAGTGAGAAAAACTTCTGTGAGGAGTAAAGGATGGCTCTGCTGTAAAAATAGATTTCGGCGAGCATAGGTGAGCGTTTGGCTGAGAGCATTGGGACAAGCAGGCCAGCAGGCTTGAGTTTGAGTAAATTCAAATTCGCTACGGTGGAGATGAGGCAGTTCAAATAGCAGTTCGCCTAATGGTTGATTGCCGAGGTTTTGAATGCGTTGCCAGGGATTGGCGGGGGTGAGATGAGGAATCAAGGTTCGGGCATAGACCACAGGCTGCTGGTCACACATCAATAGCACAATCCGTGTCCAGACTTGAGTTTGGCTGGAAAGATTGAGTTTTTGTGCTTCTGAAGGCAGGGGGAGGGCGAAGCCTTCAAAGAGGCGTTGCACGCTAAAGTGTGGACACTGCTGTTTCAACTTTTGGGTAAGCGATCCTCTATCCTGCAACCAAGGACGAATGGCGGCAGGAAATCGTCCTACTAAAGTCGCAGGCAGCCAGTGTAACGACAGCGGACGCATTTTGAATGCATTTGCCGAAAAAATATCAGAATTCCCAGTCCTGCTGGTTAAAACTGTGCCTAAGGAAGTGTTTGAGGGCGTTTTTTGTGGTATCAGGACTGGGGATTTTGGCATTTTCTTTGAATTTTGGGGGTTTATTTTTGCCTTAAGCATTTTTGTATTCACTGCGTTGACCAATCCAGCGGGTTTGCAGGGCATCGGCAACTTCGGGTGCGGTTTGAATCAGGGTTTTTGCCCAAGTTTGGGCGGGTTCAATCCATGCTTGGTCTCGTTGCAGGTCGGCGATACGAAATTGTAGCCCACCTGTTTGCCGTGTGCCTAGAATTTCACCTGGTCCACGGATTTTTAGATCCTCTTGGGCGATTTTAAACCCATCGGTAGTTTCTCGCATGATTTGTAAGCGTCGTTTCCCGACTTCGGAAAGCGGGGCTTGATAGAGCAGCACGCAGTGGCTTTTTTTGTCACCTCGTCCGACTCGACCTCGCAATTGGTGCAACTGAGCCAGTCCTAGGCGTTCAGCATTTTCAATAATCATTAAAGAGGCATTGGGGACATTGACCCCAACTTCAATCACGGTGGTGGCAACCAGCAGATCGAGTTGATGGGCGTGAAAGGCTTGCATCACTTGGGCTTTTTCTTCCGCTTTCATCCGTCCATGCACCAAGCCAACCCTGAGGTGAGGCCACTGCTCAATAAACTGCTGGGCGGTGACTTCGGCGGCTTGGGCGTGTACCGCTTCAGATTCTTCAATCAGCGGGCAGACCCAGTAGGCTTGTACGCCTTGCTCACACTGTTTGACCAGATGCGTCATCACTTCTTGGCGGCGATCTTGATTCAGGACGGCGGTTTCAATCGGTTGGCGACCTGGTGGCAGGCTGTCGATCACGGAGAGATCAAGATCGCCATAGGCCGTCATTGCCAAGGTGCGGGGAATGGGCGTGGCGGTCATTACCAGTTGGTGAATGCCTTGTGTTGCATCTTGCTTGCCTTTGTTTTGCAGGGCGAGCCGTTGATGGACACCAAAACGGTGCTGTTCGTCAATAATCACCAAGCCAAGTTGGTGGAAGTTGACTGCATCTTGGAATAGAGCGTGGGTGCCGACGACGATTTTGGCTTCACCGTTGGCGATTTTTTCTAGCATGGCTCGCCGTTCGGCTGTTTTCATCCGTCCATTGAGCCAAGCCATTTCAATGCCAACACACTCTGTCCATTCAGCAAAGTGGTTGCGGTGTTGTTCGGCCAGAATCTCAGTGGGTGCCATAATCGCCACTTGGTAGCCCGCTTCAGCCGCTTGAATGGCCGCAAGGGCGGCAACAATGGTTTTGCCTGAGCCCACATCGCCTTGCACCAAGCGTTGCATGGGCGTGCCTTGGTTAAGGTCATGCTGAATCTCTTGCCAGACCCGTTGCTGAGCGGGCGTGAGTTCAAAAGGCAGGCTGGCAATGAGCTGGTTGCAGAGGTGGCTTTGCGGCAGGATGGGGGCGGTTTTTTGTTGTCCTTGTTGTCGCAGGGCTTGCATGGCGAGCTGGTGGGTGAGTAACTCTTCAAAGACTAGTCGCTGTTGGGCGGGATGTTGAAAGGCTTGAATGGCGGTTAAGTCATCATCAGGTTGCGGTTGATGCAGGGTTTGCAAAGCTTGGTTAATCGGGGGAAGATTGAGTTGCTCCATTAAAGCGGCAGGCAAGGCTTCTTCAAGCGGGTATTGTCGGTGTAGAGCGAGTACCTGTTTAATCAACTTTAGCAGCGTGGCTTGCCCAATGCCTTCGGTGGTGGGGTAGGTGGGGGTGAGGGTGGTCTCTAATGGTGGGGCTTGGTCAGCAGGAAAAATACGGTAGGTGGGGTGAACAATTTCAAACCCATTTGGCCCTTGCCGCAGTTCACCAAAGGCGCGCACTTTGTGTCCTCGCTTAAATTGCTGGGCTTGGCGGTGATGGAAATGGAAAAACCGCAAAGTGACAGGCAATGCATTGCCCTCTGGATGGGTATCGACCATTTTAACCAGCAAGCTGGCATTGCGACTTTGGGTGAGGTGTTGGCTGAGAATCTTGCCTTCAATCTGAATTTCCTGCCCTAAAAAATTGGGTAGCACTGGCCACAAGCGGGTGCGGTCTTGATAACGGCTGGGGAGATGAAACAGCACATCTTGCAACGAAAACAGCCCTAGCTTTTGTAGCTTTTCTGCTTGCTTCTCCCCAACGCCTTTAAGCGAGGTAATGGGCTGTTGTGCCAACATGGATGTTGTTTCTGAGTTATAGGAGGTTAGTAGCTGCTTAGCACCATAACGGCGTCCATTTCGACATCGGTACCTTTGGGGAGTTCTTTGACACCGACGGCGGCGCGGGCGGGGTAGGGTTGTTCGAAATATTGTGCCATGATTTCATTGACGGTGGCAAAGTGTGCAAGGTCGGTGAGGAAGATATTGAGTTTGACGATATCTTGCAGTGTTCCGCCTGCGGCTTCGCAGACTGCGGTGAGGTTTTTGAAGACTTGATGAATGCGTTCGCTAATATCGCCTTCTCGTAGTTCCATGGTCTCTGGAATGAGAGCGATTTGTCCCGAAAGATAGACGGTATTGCCCACTTTAACCGCCTGAGAGTAGGTGCCAATAGCTTGAGGGGCTTGATCAGTGGCGATGATTTCTTTCATGTTTTATTCTCCATAATGGGTTTTAGCTCGAATAATCAATACGATAAGTCGTTCATTTTCTATCCGATAGACAATTCTATCTTGAAAGCTTAAGCGTACAGAATAGAAGCCTTTTAAGTTTCCTGTTAATGCTTTGCCTGTTTCGGGAGCAATGGCAATTTTATTGCGGATAATCTCTTTTAGTTTTTTTTGAAGTTTTGGCGTGAGCTTTTGAATATCTTTTTGGGCTTGTTTAGTGAATAGCACTTGATATATGTGGCTCACAAAGCTTCTCCAAAGACCTCTTCAAAGCTATTGACTTCGCCCGCTTCTGCTTCAGCTAGAGATTGCTGAAAAGTGGATTTAAAGTCGGGTTGTGAGAGTAGGTGAAGGGTCTCTTGTAGGCTTTCATAGTCTTCAGCGGACATAATGACGGCATTACCCGCTTTATGCTGAACTTCAATGATTTCATGCTGACAATTGGTTTGGCGAATAATCTCAAAAAAGCTTTTTCTAGCCTCTGTTGCTGTCATGGTCACCATCTTGATACTCCTTTATGCCTGTACTGCATAATGTACCACCTTAACAAGATTGTCGGTGGATTTTTTGGACGATGGGGAGTTGTTTGAGGCGGCGGATGACATCGGCGAGGTGTTTGCGGTCTTTGACTCGGATGACAAAGTGCATGACGCTGTAGGTGTCGTCTTTGTCTTCGGAGCGGACGCTTTCAATGTCGGTTTCGGCATCAGCGATGCGGTTGGCGACCATGGCGAGAGCGCCTCTTTGGTTTTCAACTTCAACCTGCAGATCAACTGAGAAGGTTTGTTGGATATTGGGTGCCCACTCGACTTCTAGCCATTTATCAGGCTGGTTTTTATAGGATTTGATGGTGTTACAGCAGGTGCGGTGGATGACCAGCCCTTTTTCGGCACTGACAAAGCCGATAATGTCATCGCCTGGGATAGGGTGGCAGCAGTGTGGGAAATTGACCACGACACCTTCTGTGCCTGAAATGGCGAGAGGGATATTGTCATGCTTTACGTTAGATTGGGTTTTGTCATCATGTCCGAGGACGAGGTCATGAATCTGTTTGGCGACCAAGGCAGCGACCCGTTTGCCCATGCCAATCTCTTCTAACAGCCCTTCCCATGAATTGAGGTTGAGGATCTCCAGAATACTTTGACGCAAGACATCGTCCAAGCTTTCGTAGGACATATTGTATCGACGCAAAGCTTTAGAAAGCAGGCGTTCACCGAGTGTTTGAGCAGAGTGTTGCTCTTGGTGTTTGAGGAAGTGGCGAATTTGAGATCGGGCTTTGGCGGTGGTAACGAAATTGAGCCAGTTGGGGTTGGGCAGCGCTTCTTTACCTTTGAGAATGTCCACTGTTTGTCCACTTTCGAGGACGGTACGGATAGGGACGAGTTGCTTGTTGATTTTGGCGCCAATCATGGCATGTCCTAAGTCTGAATGGACAGCGTAGGCAAAATCGACAGCGGTGGCGCCTTTAGGGAGGGTGATAATGTCACCTTTGGGGGTAAAGACATAGATGACATCGGGGAAGAGGTCGATTTTGACATTTTCCAAAAAGTCGAGGGAGTTCCCCGCGCTTTGTTGAATTTCAAGGAGATTTTTTACCCACTCTTGTGCCTTGGCTTCGACAGGGCTAGGCGTGGACTGATTGCCATCTTTGTAGTGCCAATGGGCGGCAATGCCGTGTTCGGAGACTTCGTGCATGGTGTGGGTACGAATTTGTACTTCAATATGCACCCCAAAAGAGCCGAAAACGACGGTATGAAGAGATTGGTAGCCATTGGGTTTGGGGATGGCGATATAGTCTTTAATGCGCCCTGGTAGCGGCTTGTAGAGGGAGTGGACGGAACCTAGGGTGCGATAACACTCATCGACGCTATTGACGATGATGCGGAATGCAAAAATGTCGAGGATGTCATCAAAGTGCAACCCTTTGTTTTTCATCTTCTTGTACAGGCTGTACAGATGCTTTTCCCGACCAATTACCTGTCCAGGAATGCCATCGGCCTGGAGGCGAGATTGGATGGTTTCGGTAATTTGCTCGACAATTTCATTACGATTGCCACGGGCTTTTTTGACGGCATTTTGCAGTACTTTAAAGCGGCAGGGGTACATCGCTTTGAAGCCCAAATCTTCTAGCTCAATTCGAATGGCATTGATGCCGAGGCGAGCGGCGATGGGGGCGTAGATATCGAGAGTTTCTTTGGCAATGCGACGCTGTTTATCTGGACGCATGACGCCGAGGGTGCGCATATTGTGGAGGCGGTCAGCCAGTTTGATGAGGATGACACGAATATCTCGTGCCATGGCCAACATCATTTTCCGAAAGCTTTCCGCTTGGGCTTCTTGTGGATTGTTGAACTCAAGTTTGCCGAGTTTAGTGACGCCATCGACAATTTCAGCGACACTTTGTCCAAAGCGTTGGACGATGTCTTCTTTGGTGTAGGGTGTATCTTCCACCACATCATGCAATAGAGCGGCAATCAGGCTTTCGGTGTCCAGCTGCATTTCCGCTAGGATTTCTGCCACTGCCACAGGATGCCAGATATAGTCCCCTCCCGCTTTGCGTTTTTGCCCTTGGTGTGCTTTTTGGGCAAACTCAAACGCCTCCTGCACCTGTTTAACCTGTTCGGGTTTCAGGTAGGCTTGGGTCTTTTCAATCAAGCCGTCAATGCTAGAAGGCGTGGGCATGGCGGTGGCTTATCCGAAGTATGGAGGTGTGTCAGGATCGGCCATGACAGTGTCTTTGTCGATGGTACCTGCAGCCAGTTCGCGTAGGGCGATTACGGTTGGCTTATCTTTTTCTGGTTCAACCGTGGGTTCTGCACCATTGGCGATTTGGCGGGCGCGTTTGGCGGCCAATAGAACCAATTCAAAACGGTTGTCTACTTGATCTAAACAGTCTTCTACGGTGACTCTTGCCATTTCTCTATCCTTGTTTGTAACAGTATTTTGAGGGAATCAAACATTTTACCGCAGTTCTGAGAAATTTTCCTGAAATTCCCAGTCCTGGTGGTGAGTTTGGATGAAAAAGAAGCTAGAAATAGGTATGCATTCCTATGTTGGAACGAAGGTTAACGATGTCCAGTGAAGGGAAGCCATGTGAGCTTAGGGTTTGCCTGCGGAGAGTTGTAGAAGCCGTTAGCGAAATAGGCGGTTAAGCAAGCCAATGTTTGAGCGAAGCGAGTTTTGGCTTGCCAGCCTATGAGCTTTACGGATTCACAACTTGGAGCAACCAAATCCTAAGCTCACATGGCTTCCCTTATAGATATAGCACTTATCCTTTCAGCTGATCAAGGATTTGCTGTTGAACTTGGTCGATGCTTTGGGTGCCGTCTACCTTGATATATTTAAGATGAGGGTTGGTGGTGGCTTCTTTGCCATAGTAGTCAATCAGCGGTTGTGTCTGCTCATGATAGACTTTGAGGCGATCGAGTACGACTTCAGGTTGGTCATCTTCTCGTTGGATCAAGGGTTCGCCTGTTTCGTTATCTTTCCCTTCCTCTTTGGGAGGGTTATAAATAATGTGGTAGGTTCGACCTGAAGCGGGATGCACTCGACGACCGCTCATGCGTTTAACAATCTCTTCATCTGGCACATCAATTTCAATGACGGCATCAATTTCCACGCCTGCTTCTTTGAGTGCATCGGCTTGTGCTAGGGTACGAGGGAAGCCGTCAAGTAGGAAGCCATTTTTGCAATCAGGTTGGGCGATGCGTTCTTTGACCAGACCGATAATGACTTCATCAGGTACGAGTTGCCCCGCATCCATGTATTCTTTGGCTTTTTTGCCGAGTTCGGTGCCTTCTTTGATGGCGGCTCTTAGCATATCGCCTGTGGAGATTTGAGGGATATTGAAAGTTTTGGTGAGAAATTGGGCTTGGGTGCCTTTACCTGCACCAGGTGCGCCAAGAAGGATGATACGCATAGTGTGAACTCCTAAGTTGTTATGATTTGCATTGGCGATTATTTTAGCAGAGATTGCATGATGTGAAGGGCTTGTTGTTGGTAGTGACCGCCAAAGAGGTTGAAGTGGTTAAGGATGTGGTAGAGCTGGTACAGGGGTTTGCGTTGAGGATAGCCTGCATCGATGGGGAAGGTTTGGTGATAGCCGTCATAGAAGGCTTGGCTGAAGCCGCCAAAGAGTTCGGTCATGGCGAGATCGGTTTCTCGGTCACCATAGTAGCAGGCGGGGTCATAGACGACAGGGGTGCCGTCGGTGAGAAAGGCGCTGTTGCCTGACCAGAGGTCGCCATGCAGCAGAGAGGGTGCGGGAGTGTAGGGGGTGAAAAATTGGGAAAGCTGGTCAATGAGTTGTTCGCCAAGTTTAAGGAGTTGACGAGAAGCACCGTTTTGTTGAGCTAACTGGAGTTGAGGTCGAAGGCGTTGTTCGGCATAAAAGGTGACCCAATCATCATGCCAATGATTGGGTTGTGGGGTGTGACCGATAAAATTATCTTGGTGCCAACCAAATTGCCCTGTTGGGTTGAGGGAGTGGTGCATCATGGCCACTGCTTGTCCTCTTTGAAAATCATCTCCTTGTGCTGTAAGCGGGAGGAGTTCCATCAGCAGGTAGGCGTGGTTGTCAAAGGTGCCGAGTTGAAGAGGTTGGGGGCAGTCAATGGTGTGGCTGGCAGCTATGGCTTTGAGACTGTCGGCATCGGATTCAAAAAGAGGCAGGGCGGTGGCTTGATTGAGCTTGAGAAAGTAGTCTTTTTCAGCCGTGTGCAAGCGATAGGCGGAGTGAATATCGCCCCCTGATATGGGGGAGAGGTTGATGACCTTGAGGTTGAGTGCTTGAAAAATTGACTGCCAGTTCACCGTTTTAATCGTACTGTTTCAGTGGATATTATTTTTTTGTTTGACAAATTCAATGAATTCATCAAGGGGAAGCGGTTTGCTGTAATAGTAGCCTTGCACTTCGTCACATCCGAGGAGTTTGAGGTGGTCAACTTGGTCAGCCGTTTCAGCGCCTTCGGCGATGGCAATGGCACCGAGGGCGTGACTCATTTCAATCATGGCTCGTACAAGAGCCGCATCTTTGGGCTGTTCGATGTGGTCGATAAACATTTTATCGACTTTGAGTTTGTTAGCAGAGAATTGTTTGAGGTAGCTGAAGGAGGAGTAACCCGTACCAAAGTCATCAATGGCGATTTTACAGCCTTCGGCTTGAAGGGTTTTTAGGGTCTCTTGAGTGGTGAAGAGGTCGTTCATCAGCATACTTTCGGTGACTTCTAATTCAACCATTTCATTTGGTACACCTGCCTCTTGAATGGTGCTGAGGATAAAGTGGGCGAGTTGTTCGTCTGTGAATTGTTCGCCTGAGAGGTTAATGGCGATGAGCAGTTCATCTGAGAGCTGTTTGTGAAGCTGGGCAATGGTGTGAATGACATTTTTTATGATCCATCGCCCAACAGGAAGGATGAGGTGGCTGGATTCCAGCACAGGGATAAACTGGAAGGGAGGCACCAGCTCACCATTCG
>JALUXI010000131.1 GCA_027019045.1 Piscirickettsiaceae bacterium
CTGCTGCAGGAGCAGGAGCAGGAGCAGGAGCAGGAGCAGGAGCAGGAGCAGGCTGTTTTGCTGTTTGAATATTTTCTGCCATGACTGCTGTTTGCGGCGAGGGTTGCTCGGATGGGCTTTGTTGCATTTCTCGAATCATTAAACTGGCGGTGCCGAGTCCTGCAATGATTGCCATGAATAGCCATGCAAAGCGGCTACGCCATGGGGCTTTGCTCTCTTCTTTTTCCCCGTTGGTAACCATCTCTTGAAATTGATCCCAGCCCATTTGGTAGTAGCGACGCATTTCGGCATCATGTCGAATGGTGCTGGGCATATTTCCAAAGGGTTTGCCTTCCATTGCCATGCGGTAGCCTTTTTTAAAGGCATAGATATAGGCGGCATGGGTGGTTTGTGGCAATTGCATAGCGGTTATTTTGGGTCAACTTCGTGGGTGTCGAATAGCGCTTCAATAAATTCATTGGCTTGGAAGGGTCGTAGGTCTTCAATCCCTTCTCCCACGCCAATAAATCGAACGGGCGCTTTCAATTGATCTGCCAAGGTGAAAATGACTCCCCCTTTGGCAGTGCCGTCGAGTTTGGTAAGGGTCAGCCCTGTGAGTTGTACCGCTTCATTAAATAGTTTTGCTTGGCTGAGGGCGTTTTGTCCTGTACCCGCATCGAGTACCAATAAGGTTTCATGCGGTGCATCGGGGAGGACTTTTTGGATGACTCGTTTGACCTTTTTCAGCTCTTCCATCAGGTTGGATTGGGTATGCAGACGACCTGCCGTATCGGCAATCAGCACATCAATCCCTTTGGCTTTGGCGGACTGGACGGCATCAAAAATGACGGCTGCGGAATCGGCCCCTGTTTTTTGAGCGATAACAGGCACGCCATTGCGTTCTCCCCAAGTTTGTAGCTGCTCAACGGCGGCGGCACGGAAGGTGTCGCCTGCCGCAAGCATGACGCTTTTGCCTTCTTGTTGAAAACGGTGGGCGAGTTTGCCAATGGTGGTGGTTTTCCCTGCGCCATTCACCCCGACAACGAGAATGACAAAAGGCTCATCAGCGGGTTTGTTGTCGATGTCCAGTGGGGACTCCACAGGGTGAAGAATCTCTCTGAGCTGGATTTTAAGGGATTCAAATAGGGCTTCAGGGTCTTTGAGTTCTTTGCGAGAGACTTGGTCGGTGAGGTTTTGGATAATACGGTCGGTCGTATCCACACCAATATCGGCAGTGAGCAGAATCATCTCTAGCTCATCAAGCAGGTCTTCATCAATCTCTTTTTTACCTAAAAAGAGTGAGGCGAGGCTTTCGGTAAAGCCCATGCGAGTTTTGCTGAGGCTCTGTTTGAGGCGAGTGAAAAAGCCAGGTTTTTGGGCAGGTTGCTCAGGGGCGGCTTCCGTGGATTCTGTGTCAGTTTCTTTGGTGACTTCTTCTTCGGTTTCTGTTGAAGCCTCTATTGAAGTTTTTTTGTCACTTTCCTCATGGTGAGCTTCTGCTGTCTGTTTCTGCTCTGTTTGTATTGTTTCTTCCTCAGGTGCTTCTAAATTTTCAGCAGATTGCGTATCAGGACTGGGGATTTTGGCATTTTCTGCAGAAATTTCCGAGTTGTCGTTGATTTCGGTTTGTTCTGTTTCTGGCGGTTGTTCGCCCTGCTCGATCGTGGCTTCTGTTGCTTCGTTTTCAATCTCAGCAGGCTCTTGTTTCTTTTTGCGTCTAAAAAAACTTAACATGGATTTCACACTTTGTTCAAGGTTGGATAGAATGGATGGACTATTATACCTTGATAGTATTCATTTCAAGAGGTTTGAGAGGCTTAGAAGATGAGAAAAGTATGGATATTCTGCGGCTATTTGTTCTGGAGTGTGCAGAGCTGGGCAGCAAATGGTGAGGTGACGCAGTTTCAGTTGGATAATGGCATGCAGGTCTTGGTGAAAGAGGATCATCGTGCGCCTGTGGTGGTGCATCAAGTGTGGTATCGCACGGGCTCGAATTTTGAAGTGAATGGCACCACGGGGATTGCACATATGCTGGAGCATATGATGTTTAAAGGCACTAAGCATCTCAAGCCTGGGGAGTTTTCCAAGCGAGTGTCGCAGATGGGTGGGCGAGAGAATGCGTTTACTTCAACCGACTACACCGCCTATTTTCAAATTGTCGGTAAGCAGCACTTAAAAGAGGTGATGGCGCTGGAAGCGGATCGGATGCGTAATCTGATTTTTAATGAAGCGGAATTTCAAAAAGAGCGGAAGGTGGTGGCCGAAGAGCGCCGTTGGCGGGTGGAAGATAAGCCAAGTGCCAAGCTTTATGAGCAGTTTATGGCGACGGCGTTTGTCAATAGCCCCTTGCATCACCCGACCATTGGTTGGATGACGGATATACAGCACTATTCGTTGAATGATGTGCGTAATTGGTACTTGAAATGGTATCAGCCCAATAATGCCACTCTTGTCGTGGTGGGAGATGTGGATCCTGATGAGGTGAAAGATTTAGCCGAGACCACTTATGGGCAGTATCGACCAGGCCCCATCGTTCCGCCCAAACCACAAACGGAAATTCCT
>JALUXI010000132.1 GCA_027019045.1 Piscirickettsiaceae bacterium
TGCGTCAGGGTGGGCCTGAGGCCACTTGTGTTTTGGAATTGATTTTTGCGCTGCGTGCTGCAGAAAGAATGTCAGATCATGCCCGCAATATTGAAGAGTCGCTGGTTTATTTGGTCAGTGGAAAAGACATTCGGGATATGAGCGATGAAGAGATGCAGGCCTTTTTGACTGAGGCGGTTGCTAAAGAGGCTTAAAGAGGGTCAACGATGGCTAACGGGGCAAAAAAGGTATTGGTTGTAGAGGATGAGTCAGCCATTCGGAATCTGTTGAATCTGGCGTTGTCTTCAGCGGGTTTTGAGGTGTTGGAAGCCCCTAACGCTGAGGCTGGCTGGCAAAAGTTGATGCAAGAAACCATAGATGTCGTGCTGTTAGATCAAATGCTACCTGGCATGAGTGGTGAAGCACTTTTGCAGCGGATGCGTCAGAAGGATGA
This sequence comes from Piscirickettsiaceae bacterium, assembly GCA_027019045.1. Lineage (GTDB taxonomy): Bacteria > Pseudomonadota > Gammaproteobacteria > Thiomicrospirales > Thiomicrospiraceae > JALUXI01. The sequence goes on from JALUXI010000132.1 coordinate 434, forward strand.
AACACGAGCCGTCCCTGTAATCATGGTGACTGCCAAGGGAGAAGAGCAGGATCAGGTGTCTGCTTTTGAACAAGGGGCGGATGACTATGTGGTCAAGCCTTTTTCGCCTAAAGCCTTGGTGGCTCGAGTGCAAGCTGTGCTGAGACGCACGCAACCCATGTCCGTTCAAGACAGTGAAGCCGTTTTACGATTTGGAGAACTCTATTTAGATACCGTTGGACACCGTTTTAAAGTGGGTGAGGATGAGGTGCATGTTGGGCCGACAGAGTTTCGGTTAATGCATGCTTTGTTGAAACATCCTGATCGTGCTTTAAGTCGTGAGCAGTTGCTGGAGATGGTTTGGGGAGATCAAGTCGTGGTGGAGGCGAGAACGGTAGATGTTCATATTCGCCGCCTACGGAAATTGCTACAACCTCTTCAGGCAGAAGGTTATATTCAAACCGTTCGGGGTGCGGGGTATCGTTTGTCAACACCGTGATCGCCTTACCTTCGTCCTTTCGTCAACTGCTCCTGAAAGAGCTTCGCAGTCTATCGGGACTGGGGATTCTAGCACTTTTTTTCGGTGTGCTTTTCCAGTCTGTCTGGGGCGTGTTGGGTGGTTTTCTGTTATTTGCGCTGCTCTGGGAAGGGTGGCAATTTTTTCGATTTGTTCGCTGGGTGCAGCAAAGCGTACTTTTTTCTCGTCCTGTTTCGCCTCCCCCCAATTTATATGGTGGTTGGGAGATGGTGGCGATGGGGTTGTATCGCCAAAGGCGTGCGGAGCAGGTGCAGCTTCAGCGGCTGCAGGGCGAAAATCAGCGGTTGAAAGCTGCCTTGCTTGCACATCCGGACGCATTGATTGCTTTGTCAGCAAAAGATAAAATCGAGTGGCTCAATCCAGCGGCAGAACGGCTGTTGGGGTTGAAGCCAGAGGATAAAGGTAAACCCATCGAGGCCTTTATTCGTTCCCCTGAGTTTATTGACTATCTTCGTCAACGGGATTTTTCTCGTCCTTTGCAAACCTACTCCTCTATCAATGCACATCAGGTGCTAGATATTCAGATGGTGCCTTATCAAGGAAATCATGCTTTACTGGTGGTAAGAGATATTACCGAGCTGCATAAAATCTCCGAAGTGCGGCGGGATTTTGTCGCCAATGCTTCACACGAATTACGCACCCCTTTGACGGTACTCACGGGGTATCTGGAGTTGATGGCAGATCAGGCTCAAGCCGAGGCAACCCCTTGGCGGCAACCATTAGAAGAGATGCAGAGTCAGGCTAAGCGGATGCAGAATATTATTGAAGACCTGCTGACTTTGTCGAGCATTGAAAATGGTGGTGCAGTCGAGGAGATGGAGGTGATAGATGTGCCGAATCTATTATTGCAGCTTGAAAAAGAGGTTAAGCAGTTGAGTGATGGTAAGCATCACATTCAATTTGAAGTTGATTCATCCTGTGGACTGTATGGGCATTCGGGGCTGATTCGCAGTGTGATGACCAATTTGCTTTCCAATGCGGTGAGATATACGCCTGCAGGTGGACGGATTCAGGTGCGATGGCAATGCCGAGAGGCGGGTGTAATTTTTGAGGTATCAGATACAGGAGAAGGCATTCCAAGAGAGGCGATTGCTCGTGTCACGGAACGGTTTTATCGTGTGGATACGGCGCGTTCTCGTGAAAAGGGAGGGACAGGGTTGGGGCTGTCCATTGTGAAGCATACGCTGGAAAAATATGAGGCTCAGCTCGAAATTGAAAGCCAGTATCGTCTCGGTTCCACTTTTCGTTGCGTCTTTCCCAAAAAATTATCCTATCCGCTCAAACCAACGAATGATTGAAGTATAATTGACGGTTCTCTTTTGAGGTGCTAAGCAATCGCTTGGCTGAGAAGAGACTCATCGAACCTGATGCCGGTAATGCGGTCGTAGGGATAGGAGTACTTTGCATAAGATGATTCACGGTTAGAAATGGCTAAAACTTCCCTACTCTGCGTTGGAAGCCCTTGGCAATAGCGCTGCTATTCCCTACGGTTTCCGCCTTGATTAGAAAAGTTTTATCTCACTTTCTACCTCGCACCCCATCTTATGTAAAGCACTCGAAAAGAGAACAAGGCTAAA
>JALUXI010000133.1 GCA_027019045.1 Piscirickettsiaceae bacterium
AAAAAGCACCTGAAGATGCAGATGCCTTGAATGCCTTGGGCTTTTTTTATGTGGAACAGCACAAACAGCTTGATGAAGCAAAGCGGTTGATCGACAGAGCCTTACAAATTGCGCCCAATCGATTCTATATTTTAGACAGTTTGGGTTGGTGGTATTATGTCAAAGGCGATCTTCCAGAAGCGGAAAAGTGGTTGCGCAAGGCGCTTCGGCGACAAATGGATGATGAGGTGTTATTACATTTGGTCGAGGTGCTGAAAAAAGAAGGAAAAACGGATGAAGCCCTAGAATGGGCGCAGAAGGGGCTTCAACAGTTTCCGAAAAATGTTAAACTCAAAGCGGTTGTGCAGTCCTTAACGCCCTAAAAACCCTTTTCCAAGGTGCAGGACTGGGGATTTTGGAAAAATTGCACAATTTTTTAAAACATTTGTTGATTTGTTTTTCGGAATATGGATAATACGCACCTGTCTTTAAACGACACCTTCTACTGGGCTATCGCCAAGCGGTAAGGCAACGGGTTTTGATCCCGTCATGCGCAGGTTCGAATCCTGCTAGCCCAGCCATTTTCTTACCGAATTCCAAAAACATTTCCTCTACCAGGAGCTGCCTTAAATGGCTTATCAAAATGTTCGACTGTTTGCAGGCAATGCAAATGTCACCCTTGCGGAAAGCGTCTCCAAAGCCATCAATATTCCTTTAGGTCAAGCCGATGTTGGTCGTTTTAGTGACGGCGAAATCATGGTTAAAATCAATGAATCTGTCCGTGGCAAAGATGTCTATGTGCTTCAGCCGACTTGTGCCCCAGAACCTGCGGTGAACTTGATGGAACTGTTGACGATGATTGACGCGCTAAAACGCGCTTCAGCCAAACGCATTACGGCAGTAGTGCCTTATTATGGCTTTGCACGACAAGACCGTCGTCCCCACTCTGCACGGGTGCCGATTACGGCTCGTCTGGTGGCCGATATGATTACAGTTGCTGGGGCGGATCGTGTGATCACGGTGGATTTGCATGCCGATCAGATCCAAGGTTTTTTCGATATTCCAGTGGATAATATTTATGGCTCTCCTATTTTAGTAGAGGATATGTTGAAATCTGGCAAAATCGATAATGAACGCATGACGGTGGTTTCACCTGATATGGGCGGGGTGGTACGCGCTAGAGCAGTCGCCAAAGCGATTGACGCTGAGATGGCGATTATCGATAAACGCCGTCCAAAAGCCAATGTATCCGAAGTGATGAATATCATCGGTGACATTGAGGGGCGAGACTGTATCATTGTGGATGATATGGTCGATACCGCTGGTACGCTATGTAAAGCGGCAGAGGCATTGATGAATCGTGGTGCGAATAGTGTCACGGCTTATGTCGTGCATGCGGTACTTTCTGGGCCCGCTGTGGAAAATATCAAAAATTCTCAGCTTTTGGAGTTGGTCGTGACCGATACGATTCCTCCATCGCCCGAAGTGGCGAAATGCGAGAAAATTCGTCGCGTGACAATTGCCCCCATGTTGGCAGAGACCATCCGTCGTGTGCATCAGGAAGAATCGGTGACAGAGTTAATGCTCCATTCTTGATTGACCGCTCACTGCCATTGAATAACAGAAAAACCCTCTTCCTCTGAAGAGGGTTTTTTGTTTTTAGACTGGTAATTCGAGTGGTTTTGAGTATAATTCCTCTTTTTCCCATCTTTGGTCGCGAAGACGGGGTATTTTTAACATTAGGTTAAAGCCTAATTTCGGAGAAACGAATATGACACAGTTAACTTGGACTGCAGAAACCCGAACTGAAGAAGGGAAAGGTGCGAGCCGCCGCCTTCGTCGTCAGGGTAAAATTCCTGCAATCATCTATGGCCTTGATAAGCCAGCTCGTAGCATCACCCTTTCAAGCAACCTCGTAGAGCGCGCATTGCAAGATCCTGATGCATATAACGCTTGGATCAATGTAGAAGTGGACGGTGAGACTGAACAAGTGGTCATCAAAGACCTTCAGCGTAACCCTGCAAAAGAGTATGTCACTCACTTGGATCTTCAGCGTGTGAGCAATGATTCTTATATCGTGAAGCGTGTACCTTTTGAGTTTATAGGTACGCGTACTGCGCCTGGTGTGAAGAAAGGGGGGCTGTTGACCATCCTTCAAGCCTCTGCAGAAATTCGTGCGAAAGCAGATCAATTGCCAACTAAGATTGTTGTTGATATTTCTGAGTTGGATGCAGGCGAAAATATGCGTCTGTCTGAGATTGCGCTACCTGAAGGCGTTGAGTTCATGGCTTTGCGTCATGGTAGCTCAGACTACGACCAAGCCGTTGTGAAGATCGGTAAGGTTCGTGTTAAAGTTTAATCAATCTTTTTGATTGTTTAAAAAGAAGCCAGCAGTATGTCAGCCATTCAATTGATTGTCGGATTAGGAAATCCAGGCAGCCAGTATGAAAGGACTCGGCATAATGCTGGTTTTTGGTTTGTGGAGGAAGTTGCACGGCAATATGGCGTTCAATTTCGTCCAGAG
>JALUXI010000134.1 GCA_027019045.1 Piscirickettsiaceae bacterium
TAGTTGGTGCCTTGCTAATGGAGATATCTGAGGACTGGATGGATATGAAACCTTACATTAGCTTTAAGGATTAAACTAAATTTTTAATGGTGAACTTAGGATAATTTACAGAAAAAAGCTTGCTTAATCTGTCTCTTGTGACTTTGGGAGAGTTGGAATATGGTGCTTTAAGGAGCAATAATGCTTCAAAGGCACTCAATATTCTGGAAGAGTTGGTGCAATATATCCCTGTTTTGCCTTGTTCGGTGGAGGTTGCAAAACACTATGCGGATATTCATGCGTGTTTGTCCAAACAAGGGAAAATGATTGGGAACAATGACCTATGGATTGCCGCTCACGCTCGTTCACTTGGCTATACGCTGGTAAGCAACAATATTAAGGAGTTTGAGCGTGTGGAGGAGGACTTAGCGCTTGAAAATTGAGTAGAAAGATTGTCAATGAGGACTGAAAAGAGAGGTGTTTGAAAAGTAGGGGGTAAATGGGGCGAATGACGGGGATCGAACCCGCGACAACAGGAATCACAATCCTGGGCTCTACCAACTGAGCTACATCCGCCATAATAGACGATTAAATGGCACGCCCAGCAGGATTCGAACCTGCAACCCTCGCCTTAGAAGGGCGATGCTCTATCCAGTTGAGCTATGGGCGCTCGGTCGTGCTAGGTGTCCAATTTAAACGGTTTTAAAATTTCTTTAACGCATTTAAATTGAAGGGAAGTTGTCTCATTCTACTGAATCAAACAACTTCCCAGAATATGGTCGGAGTAGAGGGATTTGAACCCCCGACCACCTGTACCCAAAACAGGTGCGCTACCAGGCTGCGCTATACTCCGTAAAAGTTGGGCGTATTATATAGACCGAACTTAAAGTCGTCAATCGGTTTTTAAGAAAAAAATGAAATTTTTGATAGGGTGAGGTTTAATATGCTCACGAGTCGGACAAGAGGGTGTTAGGTTTGAGTTTTCAGGGGTTGCAAGCAAAATATAGACGGCTTTTTACAGAACATGCTGCGTGGCGGTTATTGCGGGCGGATAATGCGCCGTATATTTTGGCTTTTATTGCTGAGCTGTTTGCTGAAGAGAGTGAAGTGCCTTATGGTCGGGCGCGTTTATTATTGGACGAGGAGATTAAGCGCAGTCGGGATTTGGGCATTTGGTCAACAGAGACTTCGGCAGGGAGTTATTTGAATCAGTGGATTCGTAACGGTTGGTTGCGAGAGATGGACGATTTGTTGACTAAAACCGATGCCAGTGAAATTGCGATGCGTTTTTGTAAAGGATTGGATGAGCGGGGAGCGGGAACAACGGCCTCTCATTTGAGAATTGTTCAGGAAGCGGTACGGGATTTGGCGGTAGCGACCAGTGAGGATGTGGATGAAAGGGTGCGTCTATTAGAAAATCGTAAAGCAGAAATTCAACGCGAAATAGATGCACTGGAAGCAGGTGAAGTGCCTGTACTGAGCGAGGTTGAACAAAAGGAGCGGATGCGGGAAATTTACCAGTTGGCTTCGGTTTTAACTGGGGATTTCCGGCGTGTGGAGGATGAAATTCGTAAATTGGATAAGGCATTACGGGTACAGATGATTGAGGGGAATGCTTCACGCGGAGAGATTTTACTTGCTCAAATGGAGAAGGAGGCCTTGCTAAGTTCAACTGAGGCGGGGAGTGCTTTTGAGGGTTTTTATCAGCTGTTGTGTGATCAGAATCGTTCTGTTGAGTTCCGTGAGCAGTTGCGCAGTATTTTAAGTAAACCGATTGCGCAGCAATTGACGAGAAGTCAATATCAGTTTTTAAGTCAGTTAATGCGTGAATTGACACATGAAAGTGACCGTGTATTTCGGGTGAGGCGGCGTACAGAAGAGGGGCTGCGCGCTTATATAGAGAGTGGCGCGGCGGCGGAAAATCAAGCGGTGGAACGGCTGTTATCCAAACTTGAACGCCAAGCGGTGGTATTACGAGATGAAGAGGTGGATTTAAAAACGGAGATGGCTCTATTTTTGCCTGTCGGCCCCATAGAGATTCATTCTCCTGAAGCAATGCGGTTACGAACGCCAGAGGATAAACTCGATACTTCAAATGTTGAGGAACGGACGAATCGTCGTGAATTAAGTGAACAGGTATTGGCTTACTTGGAAACGGTACAAGTGAAGGAGGTGGCGCATCGTGTGTTGCATACGCTTAAAAACCAAGGGGTTATGTCTGTGGCACAGTTGGTAGATGCGCATCCCATTGAGGCAGGACTGGAGGAGTTGGTGGCTTATTTGCGTGTGGCAAAAGCGGTGGGAGCGACAGTTTTGGAAGAGAAGGAGGAGGTGAGGGTGAAAGATAAACAGGGAAATTTGTTAAAGGCTAAAATTCCGATGTATTTGCTCTCCTTTGAGCAGTTTCCAGATGATTTAGATGAGCTGGCATTGTAGGAGCTTGGGCATGACGGCAGATTTACAGCAAAATAGTTTTTATACGATGGTGACAGGGGAAGCTGAGCAAAAAGCCCCTTCTTTTGAAAAGAATGAGGATGAGAGCGGGGACGAGGTGCAAATGCTCTCTAATGAAGATGTGCAAGCTTTATCAGGTGAGTCCACTTCATCAGAAATGCCGCATGAGGCCCGAAGGATTTTGGTGCATTTAATGCGTCAAGGTACAGTTTTAGCGGCACAAAAGCCTAAGATGTTTGAGTTGTTGTGCCGCTATGAACAGCCGATTCGCCGACATTTATCAGAGGTGTATCTTCAGTTGGTATTGGATCAAAAAGCTGGAGTGGCTTTTGTGGCAACTGCAGATTCTGAGCATTGCCCACCAGAAGAGGAGGCGTCTTTAGCAGAGGATGAGGGGGATGAGGAGATCGTGAGTTTGATCTCAAAACGCCCACTTTCTTTGTTTGATACTTTGATTTTATTGGTGTTGAGAAAGCATTATCAAGATCGGGAAACAGCGGGTGAGCAGAAGATTACGATTGATATTGAAAGGTTGGAGTCGTATTTAACGCCCTTTTTACCCATTACGGATCATGCTTCTAAGGATCGAAAAAGGCTGTTGGCGAGGGTGAATGAGATGAAAAAACGCAAAATTTTGTCAACCCTGCGAGGGGAAGAGTATCGATATGAGGTTACACCGATTATTCGGTATGTGGTCAGTGCGAATATGTTGGAGCAGTTGCTAGAAGCTTATACGGCCATGTCAGTCTCGTCAACTGGAGAAACCTCTAGGAAGACTAGATTGCAGGAGGAGCATTAAGATGAATTTTGATCTTTTTTCTGAGTCTGAAATGGGGGTGGAAGATAAACTATTGGATGAAGCGCCGTCAAAGGCATCACCGAGGGAGATAGTTTCAAGCTTGGAAGCTTCACAGACACCCGCTTTCCAGAGTGGTTTTTTTAGTCAAGGGCAAATTAAACTGTCTGAATTGTCAGTTTATAACTGGGGTTCTTTTCATGGCTTGCATACGGCCTCTATCCACCCAGATGGTACTTTAGTGACAGGGGATAATGGTGCGGGTAAATCGACTTTTATTGATGGTTTGATGGCGCTACTTTTGCCTGCGGGTAAGGCCTCGTTTAATGTGGCGGCCGCACAGGGTGACCGTTCGGATAGATCGTTATTGTCCTATATGCGGGGGAGTTTTGGAACGGCACATGATGGGGGAGCAACTCGGGTAAAAAGCAAGCGAGAAAAAGGGGTGGTCACGGGATTGCGTGCCTTGTATCGAGCAGAAGATGGGACTTGTATTACGCTGGCAGCATTATTTTGGACGACGAGTTCAAGCCATGCCATGAGTGATGTGAAGCGAATTTATCTGGTGGCCAAACGGGATTTGCAACTGAAAGAGCTGTTGGATGCGTTTGGTGATGGTAATGTTCGTCATTTAAAGCAGTGGATTCGTCAAGATCCTATGATAACGGATTGTGATAACCATTTTTCCGATTATCAAGAGCTGTATCGTAAGTTACTCTATATGGAAAATAAGAATGCACCTGCTTTATTATCTCGTGCTTTGGGTTTGAAAAAGATTGATGATTTGACGCAGTTGATTCGTGAATTGGTGCTGGAGCCCAGCCGTGTACGAGAGGATGCGAGAAGGGTTGTTGAGGAGTTTGCTGATCTGGTCGCAACGCATGAACAACTGGTGGATGCTAAGGCTCAATATGATCACCTGAAGCAATTGCCTGAGTTGGCCAAGAAAATTGAACAAGCCACAGAAAAATTGCAGGTGTTGCAGTTGGAAAAAGCCCATTTGCCTATTTATTTTGCAGAGGCTTTGGGGGCACTGTGGGCTGAAAAATTGATGAAGATTGAGCAGGATTTAGCAGCACTGTCTGATGCATTAAAGCAGGCTGAAAATGAGGAGCAATCGGCTCAAGAGACGGTTGATAGGCGATATGAGTCTTATCTGAAGCTAGGGGGTGGTCAGATAGAGGCACTTCAGAAAGAGGTAGAAAGGGCGGCAGAAAAGCTTGAAGAAGTGGTGCAGGTCGCGTCGAAATATCAGGCCGATTGTGAGCTGCTTGAACTGGAGCCGGTGCTCAATGAGCGAACTTTTATTTCTCATCAGCATTTAGCCAAAGAGAAGCTATCCAATCTTCATGGGGAGAAAAAGCAGCGTGAAGAGGCTTTTGTAGAGGTCTCTGTTCAGTGGTCAAAACAAAAAGAGCAGCTGAATGAGATTGAGGAGGAGATAAAAGCCATTGAGGCACACCCTGATTCTAATATAGATGTGAAATATCAGAAGTTGCGGGATGAGTTGAGTCAAGGTTTGTCTATTGATAAAGAGCAGTTGGTGTTTGTCGGAGAATTGCTGGATGTTAAAGAGGAAGACAAAGCATGGCAGGGCGCAATTGAACGCGCTTTGGGTGGACTGAGAACGACGCTGTTAGTGCCCAAAAAACACTATTCGATGGTGACGCGTTGGTTGAATGCGAAACATACGGGATTACATGTGCGGGTACAGGTGGTGCTGGAGAAAGAGAGCGGTTTTGTTGAATTTAAAGAGAATGGTTTTCTTAGAAAACTGGTGTGGAAAGAACATCCTTACCGAGATTGGTTAAAGCAGCATTTAAAACGGTTTGATCTGATTTGTGTGTCGGGAACAGATGAATTGGATGTTACACCTTTTTCCATGACACAAGCAGGACTGGTACATTTGGAAAAAGGTCGGTTTGAGAAAAAAGATCGGTTTAGGGTGAATGATCGACGGACTTGGTGTTTGGGGTTTTCTAACCGTGCGCGTTTGCAATTGTTGAATACTGACAAGGTGAACTTGGAGCGGCAAATTGAAGAACAGCACCTTGAGGTTAGCAAGGCGAGAGAAGCGCTGGATCGGATTTCAGAGAGTGAAAAAATCTGGGAGCGATTGCTCACTTATGCGTGGCATCAGATGGATGTTCCCACTTGGAAGAATCGTTTACAAATCCTTCAGCAGGATTTGAAGGGTTTGCAGAAAGCTGGGGGAGATTTAGAGCAGGCAAAACAGCGTTGGGAAGCGGCAAAAGAGCACCTGCAAGCCGCTCGAAAGCAAAAAGAGGTATTTTTAGGGCAGCAAGGGGCGCTTAATAACCAAAAAGCGCAAGCTGAACAGGAGGTGAAACGGTTTCAAGCTTTGGCTGAAAAAGGGATGCCAGAGCAAATTCGTGAACGACTTTTCATCAGGGTGGGGCAGGTTTCGCTTGAGGAGGCTGAGCGTCAAATAGAAGTTGATAAAATTTTAGAACAGGCATTGGAAAGAGAGCGAACAGTTCTAAAGAGTGCAGAAACTAGAGCTAATGGCATCATGTCTTCATTTAAAGGACGAGATAAGTGGCAACCTTTGACAGTGGAGTGGGCATCTGGATTAGAGGGGTTACCAGATTATTTGGCGCATTTTGCTTATATCGAAAAAGAGGGCTTGCCGGCGTTAATTGAACAATTCCAAGCACGGCTCAATAAGCATGCAACCCAATCTTTGGCACGGATTAAAACCAAGCTGGAGTCAGAGAGAGAGGATATTTTAGAGCGTATTGAGACGATTAACCAAGTGCTTGAACGCACAGAGTTTAAGCAAGGGAGTCATTTGAAGCTTGGGAGCAAGCGAGAAAAGTATCCGCATGTGATTGCATTTGAGCGTAAGGTGAAGGAGGCGTTGAGCCAGGCCACCAGTGAAGATCATGAAGCACGATTTAAGCTTTTGGCAGAGGTTGTAGAGATTTTAGACAAGGCCAGTGCTTCAGGGACGGCACAGAATAAGGAAAGTTTAAGGTTGTTAGATCCACGGTATCAGATGTCCTTTTTTGCAGAGGAGATTGATTCTGAAACCCTTAAAGTACGGGATGTATTGGAGTCCAGTAGTGGTAAATCTGGTGGAGAGAAAGAGTCTTTTGCGGGGACGATTGTAGCGGCAAGTTTGGCTTATGTCTTGACACCAGAAGGAGCGGATAGACCCGTTTATTGCACGGTATTTTTGGATGAGGCATTTTCGAATACGGCTGAAGCGGTGAGTAGAAGAGTGCTTCGAGTATTCAAAGCGTTGCATATTCATGTTAATTTGATTACGCCTTATAAAAATTTAAATTTAGCCAGAGAGTCTGCCAGTTCGTTGTTGATTGCAGAACGCGATCCAGAGCGACATGAAAGTCAACTGTGTGAAGTGACTTGGGAAGAGATTGACCGTCGTATGGCTGAGCAGAAGGGAGAGGGGTCGAAAAAAGCAGCACTTGATGAGATTGAATGGGTATGAGTGGTCATCAGCGTTCAGCTCAGCCTCATTGGGGAAAAATGCCTGAAGAGATTAAGCATGCCCTTCGTAGTCGTTATTGGCAAAATAGCAGGGTTCGCAAGCAGTTATTGACGGGCGAAAAACCCTTTCCAATAGAAATCCCGCTCAAGCCACCAAAAGGGCAGGCTGTGCTAGAGGATTTAGCTCATCTTCAGTATTTTGTCTCTGCTTGGAAGCGATTTGAGCAGCAGATGGGCGGGGTAAACATAGATTGTCAGGTGGTCTGGCAAAATCGAACTTTTCGCTCTTTAGCTGAACAACGCATCCCCACTCGCCTTAAAATAGGCAATATTTTTGCTTTAGCTCAAGTGTTGGGGGAGACAGAAGTTCAGCAATTGCAACATTGGCAATCACAAGTACAGTTTCTTTTTGAAGCACTTTCTAATGCATTGATTGATGAGAGCCAACAGCCACAGCTTAAGCCGATTTTGTTTCAAACTTTAATTCAGTATTTAGACACTTTTTCGCACTGGAAATCAGCTGATTTACAGCTGTTGGTCAAGTGTTTGTCTCAATTGCATGAAGGAATGGGATCGGGCAGTTATTTAAGAGCCTTGCCGATTCAATTTGTTGATACCAAATTTATGGAAACGCATTTAAAGCTGATTGAGGCGTTAGCAGCTGTTTTACTGGACAGTGCCATTGAAGAGAGGGGGCTGATGGCATGGTTAGATTGTCAACCCAAACCCAAAGATTGGCTGCTCATTAAACCCCTGTGTCCTCAAGTTCAGTCTGCTTTAGGTGGACTGCCGTTATTACGGCTCTCATCAGATATTTTATTGAATTATGAACTGCCTGCTTCTCATCTCTTGGTGATTGAAAATGAACAGTCATGTCTAGCTTTGAATGAACTGCCCAATACCATTGCCATCTCAGGAGGGGGTAAAAATTTAACTTGGATGCGAGCACATTGGTTGGTTAATAAACAGATTGCTTACTGGGGAGATATTGATTCTGAAGGATTGGGCATGCTTAGTGATGCGAGAAGTAAGCAGAGTCATCTTACCCCGCTGATGATGGATGAACAGACGGTCACCACATTTGAAGAACGGATGGTCGATGAACCCAACTCTGTTTCAAAAACCCCACCAGCGCTGACACCAGAAGAGCGCATACTGTTTGAAAAATTAAGATCTGACACCTATCAAGGGAGACGATTAGAACAAGAACGCCTATCAATAGAATATATTATGTACAGATTGCAAGAATGGGTAGAAAGCTGTAACTGTCAATAGTTTTCAGAACTGGAAAAACGAAATTGGTGGAGCTGGGGGGAGTCGAACCCCCGTCCGGAATGCCTCCATTTAAAAATCTACATGCTTAGTCAGTCTATTGATTTAACCAAACCGCTGCCCGACTGACAGGGATCACGGTTGGCGAGCTTGTAAGTTTTAGCCATCTTCTACCCAAGCACGCAGAGATGGCGATTCCGTGTAAGTCGATACAGACTAGGGGCCACGGACAACTGGCCTAGTCTGCACTAGCGGGAATTAAGCCGCTAGAGCGTAGTTATCGTCGTTTGCAACTATAACAAATGAACTAAGATTTACGAGCATCGTTCAGGCTCGGCATGCATTTTAAACTTTGTACATCCCGTCGAAGCCAGTACAGCCCCTTTTTTGGTTAAAAGGGGTTCTTTTTCCCCATTTCTGCGTTGGTACTCAGTCACCTACTATTTGTAGGCTCCTTCGTATCCGCCTTGAACTGGAAAAAAATAACCACCTTTTACCTCAAAAAAGTGAGGTATAAATTATCTTTTTACGCCATTTCTGCGTTGGTACTCAGTCACCTACTATTTGTAGGCTCCTTCGTATCCGCCTTGAACTGACGCAAAAATAGATATTTTTAGCCTCAAAATAGATTGAGGGTAACTAAAATAGTTTTCACGGGTTGTTGTTTAAAATGTTGTCCCTTTTCCCAGGACTGGGGATTTTGAGCATTTTGGGTTTTGCTGCCCAGAATGTCGAAAATTTGTTGTTGAGGGTATTATAGGGCTGGAATAAGTATTTTCAAGTAAAATTTAAAAATAAACTGTTATGCCCATGTTTTACCGTGTCATTTTCATAATGCGTTGTTTATCTCTTTGCCAATCGCGTTCTTTTTCGGTGGCGCGTTTGTCGTGGAGTTTTTTCCCTTTGGCGAGACCGATGGTGGCTTTGACTTTGCCTTTGCTCCAGTGGAGATCAAGAGGGATGAGCGTGTAGCCTTGTTTTTCTATTTTTCCGATTAAGCGATCGATTTCACGACGGTGCATAAGGAGTTTGCGTAGTCTCAAAGGGTCGTGTTTATCATGCGAGGAGGCAGTAATCAAAGGGGTAATCAGCGCACCAAAAAGCCACGCTTCTCCATCTTTAATTAAGACATAGCTTTCGTTAAGCTGAATTTTGCCTGCTCTGAGACTTTTGACTTCCCAACCTTCTAATGCGAGACCCGCTTCATGAGTTTCTTCAATGAAGTATTCGTGTCTTGCTCTTTTATTTTGTGTGATGAGGTTGGATTTGTTTTGTTTTTTAGGTTTCTTTGCCATAATATGCGAATTATATAGCTTTTAAGGAATTTGAGATGAAAAAAATCTCTCGTAGTGCGTTGTTGCCTTACTCTGCTGAACAGATGTATCAGTTGGTGAATGATGTCTCTCAATATCCCGAGTTTTTACCTTGGTGTGGGGGCGCTGAGATTTTACAGCAGGGGGAGACCTTTATGGAGGCGAGTGTGACGATTGCTAAGGCGGGCATTGAGCAGAAGTTTGTGACGCGCAATCATTTGGTACCGAATCAGCGAATTGAGATGCAGTTGGTGGATGGTCCTTTTAAAGCACTGATGGGCGAGTGGGAATTTAAAGTATTGGATGAAGATGCCTGTAAGGTGATGTTAGATATTCATTTTGAGATGAAAAGTGGCTTATTGAATATGGCGGTGGGCAAGGTGTTTGAACAGATTGCATCGACTCTGGTAGATGCTTTTTGTCAGCGTGCTCGGGAGGTGTATGGTGTCAAGTGAACAAAAGATGATTCCAGTAGAAGTGGCTTATGCTTTGCCTGAACGGCAGTATCTGTTTGATTTTGAGGTGCCAGAGGGGACAACGGTTGAAGAGGCGATTCAGCAGTCTGGTATTTTAGAGGAGGTGCCTGATCTAAATTATGAGAAGGTGGGGATTTTTTATAAGCCAGTTAAGCTGGATACGGTATTAAAGGCGGGCGATCGAGTGGAAATTTATCGTCCACTCATTGCAGACCCTAAAGCGAGACGCCGCCGTGAAGCGGCTAAGAACAAATAAGCAAATGATGGACGGTGTGTGTTTTACCACCAAAGAAATGATCGGTGTTTGATTTTAACGGGCTTACCTTCTTTCCAGCTGGCTAAATAGCCTTCATTGTCGTAGTCTAAAATGAGATGATGGGCGACCTGTTTTTTAAAGTGCTTATCTGTTGTATAAAAAACATATTCGCTATGTTTCGGATCGAAAGGGTCTTCTCCGCCCATTTCGGGACCGAGCAGGGCACGCACTTGGTCTCGTGTAAGACCAGGTTGCAGCTCTTGTAATACAGATTCGGGCATGACGGTGCCTTGGGTGATGGGGGCATGATAAGGTGCTAGCCAGCTGCAACCCGAAAGGGTGAGGGTGAGAAGGAGAGAAAAAAAGATGGGTAATCGTTTATTAGGCAGTTTTTTGGTTTGGGATTTCATCGCAGTTGATAGGGCTAGTTAAGTTATAATGAAGCGCATTATATCATCATTAGATTGGACACAGTATGAGCGGTGAAGATTTAAAAAAAGTAGGGTTGAAAGTTACCCTGCCTAGGTTAAAAATTTTGCAGATTTTGGAATCTTCTGGGGAGGATCATCATCTGACCGCAGAGGATATTTATAACATCTTGCTTTCTCAAGGTGAGGAAGTGGGGTTGGCGACGGTTTATCGTGTCCTGACGCAATTTGAGCAGGCGGGTATTGTGCGTCGCTTGAACTTTGAGAATAATGTTTCTATTTTTGAGCTGGATACCGGCGACAATCACGATCATTTAGTCTGTTTGAAAACCAATAAAGTGAAAGAGTTTGTTGATTCTGTGATTGAAGAGCGGATTAAAGAGATTGCCAAAGAGAAAGGGTATGAGCTTTCTGGACACAGTTTGGTTATCTATGGCACCTTAAAAGAAGAAGAAAAAGAAGTGTCCGAGAGGTAGGGCGGCGTTGCTTCTTAAAAGTTCAGTAAAGTATGTGCTTGGGTATTTAATAGGTTGTCAAAAGTATAGAGCATGGGGAGACCTGTTGGAATTTCTCTTTCAACGATGTCCTCAGGCGAAATGTTTTCAAGATGCATCATCAGGGCTCTTAAAGTATTCCCATGTGCACTGATTAAAACGGTTTTGTCTTCAGCCAGCTGCGGTAGGATGGCTTGGTAGAAGTAGTTGAGCGTTCGGATTTGAGTTTGGTGCAGAGATTCGCTACGAGGCAACAGACTTGGATCAAGGGATTGATATTTGGCTTCAAACTGTGGCGAACGAGGATCTTTTTCTGGAAGGGGCGGTGGAGGTGTGTCATAGCCTCGTCGAATGGCTTTAAACTGAGTTTCGCCCACTTTTTGTAGCACTTCGTCTTTATTCCGCCCTTGCCAATCACCATAATGGCGTTCATTCAGTTTCCAGCTTCTTTGTTGGTTAATATGTTCCCACTCAAGCTCAGCCAAAGTGAGATGAGCGGTGTGAATCGCGCGTTTTAACCATGAAGTAAAACAGATGTCGGGATAAATTTGATGTTGCTTTAAAATTCTTCCAGCTTGTCTTGCTTCTTCTTGACCCTGTTCGCTGAGGTCGGTATCTGTCCAGCCTGTAAAGAGGTTTTTCTGATTATATTTACTTTCTCCATGACGCAGTAAAATCAATTGTGACATCTATTTTTCCTCAAGTTGTTGGCGTTTTTTGGCCGTATACCGATAGGTGAAATAGAGCGAGGGAAAGAGAATCAGGAAGCTATAAAACATTGTCATGATACCTGCTGCCACACTTTCGCCTTGTAAATGTACCACTAGCCCAACAATGGCGGTGACCAAGAGGCTATTTTGCAGTGCTTTTTTTAAAGGCGTCATTTAGGGTTGCTTTCCTTGTTTGATGGGAAGGTTTTTATCCAGTTCCCACTCTTGCATAGAGCCATCATACAGTTTGACATTTTGATAGCCTAAGCTTTTGAGCATGGTCCAGAGGCGAGCAGCACGGTGACCTGTGTGACAGTAAACAATGATAGGCTGTTTTTTATCTAGAATGCCGACTTGATTGAGTAACATTTTCAGTTGCTTGGCATTGCGCTGTTTAAAACCATGAGCCGCATCGACGCTCACATCCCACGGGAAAAGAATAGCGGTGGGAATATGACCGCTGCGTTTCTGTTTGGGGTTGCCGATATATTCTGCTTCGCTTCGGGCATCAAGCAGAATGGTTTTAGGGTCTTTCATGGCGGCAATCACCTCTTCTTTATCCGCAGTGTAAGCATCAACCAAATTGGAGGTTGGAACAGGATAGTTTGTTTTTTTCAAAGGTGGGATGGCTTGGGTTACCTTATTTTGTGCGAGTACCCAAGAGACCAATCCACCATCCATTATCGCTACCTTGTGGTGTTTCATTTTAGCGAGTTCCCAATAGAGACGACTAGATTCTAAATTTCCCATACTGTCATAGATAATTACGGTATCGGTAGATTTAATGCCTAGTTGGCTGAGTGCATTGGCCATATAAACGGTACCGCCACTCAGCTCCAATCCATCTTGAGGGCGAATTAACCAGGCATAATTGACCCAAGTGGCATTGGGTAGATGAAATTTACGGTATTGCATTTTATCGCTCATATCAATGAGTTTAATTTCTGATTGATGCTGTTTGACCCAGTTGACTGAGACAAAAACTGGCAATGCCTTTTCAACAGCAAATGCAAGGGGGGTGATACAGGCAAAGGTGAGACTGAGTAATAGCTTTTTTAGAAAATTTTTCATTTTAGTGCTCCTTGATTAAGTTTTGTAAGCAGGTTAAATAGGCTTGTTCGTCTGCAGGTTGTTGATGTTTTTGCGCTTGCCAGAGAGATTCGGCCAAGCAGTCCATGATTTGGTGTTCTGTTTGATGAAAATCTTGGGTTTTTTCTGACAGTGCTTCATAAATGGCTTTAATGCCCGCTGGGCGGTCGGTCACCACTTGTTCCTGAATCGCTAAATGCATGCCCATGTGAAGAAAAGGATTGGTTTCCCCGAGTTCGGGGAGATATTCATTGGCGAGGTGGTGTTCATTATTGAGTAGCGCATGGTATTCGGGATGGTCTTCAATCACCCGTGCAATCAGTTGCTCTAGGGCATCCATCGGTTCATTATTGCGTGCCTTGCGCCAGACATCGGCATAGACTTGTCTGAGTTTATCTCTTTCTTGGGTGTAAAACATTGTTAGCCCTCGGCATATTTTTCTTTGTCTTCAAATTCGCACAAGTCAAAAATACAGCAGGCACCGCAGGCGGGTTTGCGTGCTTTACAGGTGTAGCGACCATGGAGAATGAGCAGGTGGTGGGCATCTTTTTTATAGGCTTTGGGGACGACTTTCATCAATTTCTTTTCCACTTCTAAAACCGTTTTACCTGGTGCAATTTTTGTGCGGTTGGAGACCCGAAAAATATGGGTATCGACAGCAATGGTTTCATGTCCAAAAGCCGTATTGAGTACGACATTGGCGGTTTTCCTTCCTACACCAGGGAGGGATTCTAACGCCTTTCGATCTTCAGGCACTTGGCTGCTGTATTGATCCATGAGGATTTTACAAGTTTTGATGATATTTTTGGCTTTGGTGTTATAGAGGCCAATGGTTTTGATATATTTTTTGACTCCTTCTTCTCCCAGTTGATAAATGGCCTCAGGGGTGTTGGCGACTTTAAAGAGTTTATCTGTGGCTTTGTTAACCCCCACATCCGTTGCTTGTGCAGAAAGAATCACTGCAATCAGTAGCTCAAACGGGGTGCTGTAATTTAACTCTGTTTCAGGGTTGGGAATGCATTCGCTTAGGCGTTTAAAGATTTCTTCTCTTTTTTGTTGATTCATAGCGTACGGTTACTTAGTGTGCAGGGGTAGCATTGACTTGGACTTGAATCCCTAAGGCATTGCGTTTGGCTTGCTGCTTTTTGAGATCCAGTGCATTTTTAAAGGCGACCAGCAGCCCTAGACCGATAAAGGCGCCTGGGGGAAGGATAGCTAAT
>JALUXI010000135.1 GCA_027019045.1 Piscirickettsiaceae bacterium
TGGATGGCGGAAAACCCCAGTCCCGACATAGGTACGGTACGGGAAATTATTGAACAGATTGCCAGTGCCTTAAGAGCCTTACATCGCCAAGATGTGATTCATCAAGATTTGAAACCCGAAAATATCATGGTTACCCCAGAAGGGCGAATCAAAATCATTGATTTCGGTGCGGTGCAAGCAGCGGGCTTGGCAGAATTGGCCACCGTGCTACAACGCCAACATCCAGAAGGCACGCTCAACTACACCGCCCCCGAATATCTAATGGGCGAAAGAGGTTCTAAACGCTCCGATATTTTCTCGCTCGGCGTGATTGCTTATGAAATGCTCAGTGGCGAACTGCCTTATCCAGAAAAAAAGGTGGACAAGTTCCAGATCAAAAACTACCACCAGATGAAATACCGCCCCATCACCCAATATCGTCCTGACCTGCCTAAATGGGTCGATGTGGTGATGAAAAATGCCGTTGAACCCAACCCCGAAAAACGCTACGGCCTGCTTTCAGAATTTGTCCACGATTTAAAAAAACCCGCACAAATTATCGAAAGCGAACAAGAACCCCTCATCCAAAGAAACCCCACCCTCTTCTGGCAAGGGGTCTCTGCTGTACTATTTTTGGCACTCATCAGCGTCATCACCGCATGGCATCTACAATAATCAAAAAAATATTGGCACATCAATTGCTTAGGTGATAACCTACCATTAACATTCAGTTTTTATATTCAAATAGATAACTTTTTGCTCTTTGAAAACAAAAATATAACTACTCAGCTCACCTCTAAAATATGAACAATTACGGTATCAACTGAGTTATAGCTCAAAAATTTTACTAAGGAGAATATCATGTTAAGAAGCCTGTTTTTTCGGATGCGTCTAGTCCATTGGATTGGCATCATATTATTGGCGGCCAGTGCCACTTTTTTACCGAAGACCTGATTGGGAAAATTATCCAGTATCTTGTCGCTATCGTTATCGTCTTTCATGACTATGATGAAAAGCACAATGGCGTTGATATCACCTATAAACTCACCAATTACCTTAAAGAGATGGATCTTCAACATCCTCTAAAATTTGATGCACACTTTAGCAAAGAGTATTCTGAACTGGCTCAAGTGATTAACCATTTCCGAGAAAAGGTGGCTGCTGCTATCAACATTGAACAGATCAAAGCCATCGTCTCCGAAGCAGAACAGACTAGCCGAACAATAGATGAAATTGGCCAAAAAATTGAACGCTCTTTAGAAAAAAATGATCAACTCAGTGAAGAGATCATTAACAATCTAGATATTTGTTCAACAGAAAGCCAAACTAATGTAAAAAGTGTTCAACAACTGAGTGAAAAAGCCCAAGGGGCAGATACACTCTTAAAAGAAACTGAAACCGAAGTTTCTCAATTAACCCATCGCACCAATAACTATCAACAAGAGGTCAGTGAAATGAACCAAGAGCTCCACGCCTTGGTTGAAAGCACCCAGAAAATCACGGAAGTCATAGCCCTGATTTCTGACATTGCTGGACAGACTGACCTACTGGCACTTAATGCATCTATTGAGGCTGCTCGTGCAGGAGAGCATGGAAGAGGTTTTGCCGTGGTTGCAGACGAGGTCAAAAAACTCTCCGAAAAAACCCAAGAGAGCCTAGAAGAGATTCAATCAACCATCCGGGTTATGCAACAGCATGTGACACAAGTAAGTGAAGCGGTTGAACATAGCAATGAAACCGTTCAAGAGATGGTTCAAAGCAGCAACACCTCACTCGCCAACCTTCAACAAGCTAAAGATAATATGCAAGAAGTGGAAGACCTGAGTCAACACTCTAGCAAAGTCTCTAACGATATTGATCAGCGAATCTCCGAGGTCAAAACCAGCGTCACTGAACTTAAGGCTCTCTTGGCTGAAGATGTCTCCACCATGGAAAATACAACCCAAATGATCCATGAATTGATGCAAAAAATAGCAGCCATTGAAAGTGCCATCACCACTGCCTAAAATAGCCCCTCCACCCAGTCCGCTGCCTATTAGCCTCATTATTTATCTGGTGGACAAGGCAGACGCATGGGCGGGGTGAATAAAGCCCTGATACCTTATCAAGGGCAGCCGATGTTGCTGCATATTTTGCAACGCGCCTACCCGCTATTTGCTCAAATCATCATCATTGCCAATCAAAACCACGATCAAATCCTAACACTGGTTCAGCAAACACCCTGTGCAGACAAAATCACCATTCACTCTGATCTAGAAGGCGGCTTTCAAGGTCCTTTAATGGGTATTGCCACAGGACTTCAATTCACGCCCGCTTTCCCACAGCTCAACTCTGTCCACTGGATGCACCAGGTGACCTAATCACTTGGACACATACCCTCTGGCAAGCTTGGCAACAAAAATCCAACTACACCCAGCTACTTCTTCCCAAAGATCCTCAACGCTGGCAACCACTCTTTGCCATGCTCTCCACCAGCCTGCTACCCCAAATACAAATCGCTCTGAACAAACAGCAAAGAGGCGTTACCCAATGTTTTACACATCTCCCTCATCACACCATCAAAACCACTTCAGACTCTTACTTTACCAATTTAAATACGCCTGAACAGTTGACAGATTTCGTTTAGACTTTTAAAGTAAAGTTCTCTATCCAAAACTTCCTTACTTCTAACTTATGATTGTTTCTACCATTAAAACAACTCGTCAAGATCTCTATGACCTCAGTGACCTCGATATGGCTCTCATTCGGGCTGTCGCTCACAGTTTTATCCATGAGTATGGCGCTTTAAATATAGAAACAGGCAAAGAGGCTCTGCCGCATGAAACGACTATGCGTCATGAGCTGCAAAAAATGTTGACTCGGCCTGAGCTCGGTATGCGACAGATTGTACCGTTGATTGCAATGTGGGTAGAGCAATTTAATCTAAAATTTGAGGATCCGCTCTTTAAACTTGAAGTCAGTCGACTTAAATTAAAACAAACACTTGCAGATCAACTCAACAACCTCATCTCTCTTAAGCGTCCCGTCACGGTCAACTTCTCTGTACTTGAAGTCCTTTCCATGCTAGAAAGTAACGAGATGATGGAGAGTGTGCCTTATATTGAGTTTCAGATTAAAAACCAACTTCCCAATCCACCAAAAGATACGGCTGAACTCATTCAACGCATTCGAGAACTCGCCGCTCACAGTGAAAAAACGATTGAAATCAAACTCACCCCCGATATGTTCACACAACCTGCAAAAGCGGAAGAGTCTTTAGAAGAAAAGGCAAGAAAATGGCTGGAAAAGACCCAAGCCAAATACCAATACAACCTCAACGCCTTCTTTAAAGAATATGACAAACTCTCTAAACCAATGAAAGAGGCCGTCAATGAAATCATGGACGAAAACATCGAAAAAAGTAGCCAACAACGCCCTCAAAAATGGAATGAAGAAGAGTATCAAGATACCTACAGCCTACTCCATCGTGTTCTGATTCGGCTCTTTAAATGGTTTCAACGAAGCTAATGCAAGCACTCAATGCAAGAAGCTCAAAATACCCTTGAAATACCCTTGAAAAATCCTAGAATTCCCAGTCCTGCCCCCCCCAAAAAAGAAAGCAGGACTGGGAATTTTGGGATTTTTTCAAATAAACTCGCTTCTTTGCCAATGACCGCTTTTACCGCCCTTTTTCTCCAGAAGCTGCACTTGGTCAATTACCATACCTCTGTCCACCGCCTTACACATATCATAAAGCGTAAGCGCAGCGACGGAAGCGGCGGTGAGCGCCTCAATCTCAATGCCCGTCTGCCCGACAGTTTTACAGGTAGCTTGAATTTCCACGCTACTGTTTTCCTGATTGGGCGTGAGTTCAACCTTGACTGAAGTAATCATCAGCGGATGACACATTGGAATCAAATCAGGCGTGCGTTTCGCTGCCATAATCCCTGCAATGCGAGCAGTGGCCATCACATCGCCTTTTTTATGTCGCCCTTCCACAATCATTGCTAAGGTTTCAGGCTGCATATGAATCACCGCCATAGCGGTCGCTTCCCGTGCCGTGGTCGCCTTATCGGAGACATCCACCATGCGGGCTTGTCCTTTTTCATCTAAATGGGTAAGTGCTGACATCATCTTCTCCTTAGAATGGATAAAAAGCGACTGCATCGCCTTTTTGGACGGTACTGTCTTCTGGAATCACCACAAACCCATCCGCCCAAACGGTGGAGGTCAACACGCCTGAATCTTGGTTAGGGAAAAGTGCCGCCCAAGTTTCACCGTCTCGACTCAACAAACGACCCCGAGCAAATTCACGACGGAATCCCGCTTTAGGCCAATCAAACTCTGCCTTTACCCAAATGGATTTAGGGAGCACTTCAGTTTCGCCCTGCATCGCTTTCAAATAGGGTTGGGCAAAGAGTTTAAAGGTGGCAAAAGCAGAGACTGGATTCCCAGGCAGCCCAATAAATGGCACACCTTGCACCTCTCCATAAGCGAGCGGCTTACCTGGCTTCATCTTCACCTTCCACATATCCAAATGCCCCAAAGCCTCTACAGCTGGTTTAATATGATCCTCTTCGCCCACAGACACCCCACCCGTGGTCATCACCAGATCTGCTTGCTCGGCCGCTGCCTTCAATGCGGCTTGCGTCGCTTCTAAAGTATCTTCCACCTGCCCTAAATCAACTAGTTCAATGCCCAGCTCAGGTAATAGAGCCGCTAGCAGATAACGGTTAGCATTAAAAATTTTGCCCACTTCAGGTGATTCACCTGGTTCCAATAGTTCATCTCCCGTGGTAAACGAAGCCACCTTAATCGGACGATAAACCTCAGCCTTTGCAATCCCCATAGAAGCAATCAAAGCGACATCTTGCGGTTGCAGGCGACGACCTGCTTGCAAAATCTCACTACCCTGCTGAATGCTTGCCCCTGTGGCACGGATATTCTGTCCTGCCTGCACTTCTGCCGTAAACGAGACGGTACCAGCCTGTTCATCCGCTTCCGTCTCTTCTTGCATCACCACCGCATTCGCCCCTTCAGGCATCGCCGCCCCAGTAAAAATTCTCGCCGCTGTTCCCGCTTTAAGCGGTTTAGGCATCGCACCTGCTGGAATGCGTTGACTCACAGGCAGAGCCACACCTTCTGCTAAATCGGCTGTATTCAATGCATAGCCATCCATGGTGGCCACAGGCATGGGAGGCACATGAACAGGCGCAACAATCCCTTTTGCCAATACTCGCCCTTTCAACTGTGTCAAAGGCAAGGTTTCCGTCTCCATCACGGGGGAGACCTGTTCCAATAAGTAACTTAAGGCTTCATCAAATGTTTTCATTTCCGTTCCCTAAAAAAATCCCCGACAAGGAAGTACCTATTAAATCTCTTGGCTTCTGGGTATTTGTTACCCCCTTCGGGCGGAGCTTTAAGGGGACAGCTTCGTTGTTGGGCTTTTTGACAAGGGCTAGCCATTGCCTGCAAATCCCGCCTAGAATCTGCCCCCTTAAAGTTCCGCAGAAGCTCAAAAAATTTAATAGGTACTTCCTTAAACGGGGAATGACAGATAATTTTTGATTATGCTTACGCCGTCGCCCAGCGTTTTTCTGCTTCTTGATCGCTCACTCGGGCATCTACCCATCGTTCTTCACCATGGGGTAGTGTCTCTTTTTTCCAGAAAGGGGCATTGGTTTTAAGATAGTCCATAATAAAGTGAGCAGCATAAAAAGCATTTTCACGGTGCCGAGAAGCGACAGCCACTAACACAATTTGATCAGTCGGATACATTTTGCCAATACGATGAATAATCAGGCTATTTTCTAATGACCAGCGTTGATGTGCCTCTTGACGGATTTTCTCCAGCGCTTTCTCCGTCATGCCTGGATAGTGTTCCAACTCCAGAATAGAGACTTCATCGCCTTCATTGA
This sequence comes from Piscirickettsiaceae bacterium, assembly GCA_027019045.1. Classification (GTDB taxonomy): domain Bacteria; phylum Pseudomonadota; class Gammaproteobacteria; order Thiomicrospirales; family Thiomicrospiraceae; genus JALUXI01. Next base: position 5,877 of record JALUXI010000135.1, read on the forward strand.
TGTCTCGCACCGTGCCGACAAAAGCCACCACTGCACCAATGTCTTTGTGGCCTGCACGCATCGCTGCCACTTCTTGGCTCAAATCAAAGTCTTCAGTCTGAATCTTAATCTGCGGAAACGCTTGTTCCATCATTAACCGCCTGTCACAGGTGGGAAAAAGGCCACCTCATCGCCTGCTTCAATCGGTGTGGCACGATCGGCGACATCATGGTTCACTGCAATTTGCAGATTCGGGTTATTCACCAACGCCTGTTGCCACACTTCTCCGCGGTCAGCTAAAGACTGTAACAAGCTCTCAACAGAATCATAATCGGCAGGCAACTGCTCATCCGCCTTACCTAACTGCTCTCGAAAACTGGCAAAATAAAGGATCTTAACCATCTAAAACTCCTTTTATCCCCCTAGAGAAACCATCTCTCTAAACTGAATATTATGAACATTTTCATTAAAAAAGTGGCGTTCAGGTTTATGGGTAATCGCTTCACGAATCAGATCTTTCAAACCTTCGTCACTGATACCATCACGAAGCGGCGTGCGTAGATCCACAGCATCCTCCTGACCCAAACAGAGCGCCAACACACCCTTAGCCGTCAACCGTACACGATTACAAGTTTCACAGAAATGTTGAGACACCGCTGAAATGACTCCAATCTTCGCCTCGGTGCCCGCAATGAGATAGTTGCGAGACGGTCCATCATGAGAACGACTCTGTATGGGCACCAAATCCTGCCCCACATGGACTTTCACCCTTTGCAAAATCTTCTCCGCAGGATAGTGCTGATCCATCATACTAATCCCAGCGGGGCCAATCGGCATGGTTTCGATAAAGCGAATCTCCACGCCCTTCTCGATGCCATAGTCAACCATCGCTTCGATTTCATCATCGTTGGTGCCTTTCATCACCACCATATTAAACTTCACCGGCGTCATCCCCACCGCTAAGGCGGCATCCACGCCTGCAAGCACCTTCTCTAGATCACCACCTCTTGTAATATTCTTAAATCGCTGAAAATTCAAGGAGTCTATGGAGATGTTGACCCGAGTCACGCCCGCTTGCTTAAGCTTCTCCGCTTCTCGTGCCAGATGATGTGCATTAGTCGACAAAGCAATTTCTTTTAGGCCATCAAGTGGACTGATTTGTGAAACCAGCTGATCCAGATGCTTACGCACCAGCGGCTCACCCCCTGTAATACGCACCTTCTGCACACCCAATTCAACAAATGCCTGAATAATGCGTGCCAGCTCATCGTAATCTAAATATTCCGTATGCCGTCCCTCAGGGTGAACCCCCTGCTCAGGCATACAGTAACCGCACCGATAGTTGCACTTATCTGTCACCGAAACACGGAGATATTCGATACGACGATTAAAGGGATCAATCAATTCAGCCATGAAGCGTTATTTCCTAAAAGAATAACGCTATTTTAATCATTTTAAACCTCATTGCAAGCAATTTATATCAAGAACCAGCAGAGAAGGCTATAGGAAAGATAACTCGATTAGATTTGCAAAAACGCCTCATGAGTGAGGTACGAAAAAATAGCAAGGAAGCTTGAAAATAAAAACCCCCGCACATGGCGGGGGCTTCAATCATCTGTTTAATCGAAATTAAACAATCAGATTACATACCTGCGTGACCAACCCCTGGAGGTGCTTCATGCAGTCGTTGTGGTACATTGTATTGAGGCTGACCATTTGGCAACTTACGCGCTTCACGATAGTGGTGAATGTTACCTTTACCATCACCAACCATGTAGTCAGGACAGTTTTTCATGCACCGTTCATTGTGAATCACTGGACGGTGATCACAGAAGAAGTTGGCTTGGTTGCTCATAAACTTGTTGGCTTTCATCAGCATAACAGAGTTAAAGAAATCATCATCTTCGATCTGTGTACCCTTCTCATCCAATGGAACTTCATTCGCCTGTAGGATATACCCAGCCATTCCTAGATAACCTGCATCCCCAATCGCTGGAGAGTTAGGTGACCAGAAAGGCATCGCACGACGAATATAGTCGAATAAAGTGGTAGCATAAGGCCAGTAGCTTCCAACTGTTTTAATCGGCGCTGGATCAGTGAAGTCACTAGTCACTAAGCTGTCAGACCCTCCAGCCAATGGTAGGTAACCTTTAGCCCCTTCACCGAATTCACCGTGACACATACCACAGAACTGAACATAAACTTGTCCACCCTTCTCAACGGTCATGCCCACTGAAGGATCTGGCAATCCATTACCATCACCATCCACTGAGATATTCCACTTCTTCAAGGCAGACTCAGCGATAGGGGTACCAAAACCATTGGCAACGAATTTAGCATCATCTTGATAGTGCTTACGCGCAGATTCATGCACTTCAACAAAAGCCGCAGGAATCTTACACTGTGCATTACCATGATCACCACCATCAATGCTGTCATCCACTTCAAAAGAGTAAGGGTTAGCAGGATCTAGCTTACCTTCCAAACCTTGACGACCAAAAGCATCATCACCCAAAATGGCTTTAATGACTTTAGGGTCTAGGTATTTACCACCATTTTGTTTGATGATTTCAATATAGTTGGCAGCATATTTACCATTGATTTTATCTGCACTCGCAGCAGTTGAGCCCGTATTGCTACCGCTCATTGCCATTGCAGAACCCGCAAAAGCGGTGGTCAAGGCTACAGCGATTAAAGTTTGTTTAGTATTGAACATTTTCAACAGTACCTCCATTTTTACCATCTTCCCAAGGCAACACACGCCATGTCACCATCGCTGTACGGTGGTAAACATTGTTTGTACCTTCTAGTTCACGCATTTGTGGCATAGGAGGCTGCACATAACCTGTTTCATCGGTTACACGACTCATTAGGAAGGCTTCTGAACCATCCCAATCCCATTCAATCTCAAAACGAGTCCATGCCTTATCCAATACAGGAGAGGTAAAGTGGGCTTCATGCCAGTTCTTACCACCATCAAAAGTCACATCAACATGTGCAACTTTACCACGGCCAGACCATGCTAGACCACGGACGAAGTATTTACCTGGACCTTGCATTTTGAAGTCAGGAGATGGATAAGTGATTACAGAGTTCGCTTCCATGTACCATGAGAAACGCTGAGCGGTTCCATCAGGCATCAATTCTGTATATTTAGAAGTTTCTTCACGATGCTGCAGTGGTACATCATGGACATACAGACGACGCAGGTATTTCACCCACATGTTTGCTTCACAACCAGGCACGACCAAACGAATTGGATAACCTTGCTCACGACGCAATGCCTCACCATTCTGTGCATAAGCAACATAGCAATCATCCATTGCCAAATCGACAGGAATCGAACGAGACATACCAGAAGCATCTGCACCTTCAGGAATAATCCATTTCCCTTCTGGCTTGATACCCGCTTCTTTCAATAGATCAGATAGACGCACACCAGTATATTCCACACAAGACATCATCCCGTGCGTCCACTGAACTGAGTTCAACTGAACCCCTTTCCATTCCATCGCACCGTTTGCAGGACATTCGATGAAGTGAATACGAGAGATAGAAGGGAAGCGCTTAAGATCATCCATTGTGAAAATCAATGGGCGTTCAACCAAACCGTGAATCACTAAACGGTGATCATCAGGATTGATGGTTGGCACACCACCATGGTAACGCTCAAAGTGCAATCCGTTAGGGGTAATGATACCGTTCAAGCTTTGAATTGGGCACATGGTAATAGAAGCCATTGAGTCAGGTGTCAACCACTCAAGGGTACGACGCTGGACTTCTGCTTCATAAGGAGAAGGCATACCATAGGGATATTTTCGCACACCAAAACCTAATGTTTTCCGTGCTGGCCCATCTTGCAACACAGTGGTTACTTCTTTTTTATTTGCGTATGGGGCGACGGCTTTTTTAGGGTCATACTGCGCACCTTCAGCAGCAGACGCCGCCTTTGTGAACAGGACACCCCCTGCTACGGCCGCAGAACCTTTTAAAAAGGCACGACGGCTTTGGTTACGGCTTTCTTCAGTTTGAAGCGCAACCTTTTCTACAATTTTATCTGTCATTTAATGCTCCTTGATTGACCTTTTTGCCGGGCAAAAAGACCTCAGATTCAAGAGGTTAATTATTTTTTCAGCGATTTATTACCGCACTGATGCGGCAACACCGTTAAAGTGCTACGGGAAATAATAAGTTTTCTCTAATCTAATGGCAAGCTAAAGCGTTAGAAAAATTAGAAAATGCTTATATAAATTTTTTATGACGACTCTAGCTTTCTCTATGAAGATAGCTCAAAGTCTTTCTTTTTCAGCCTCTTCCCGACGCCGCTTACAAATTGGCCCCGATTTCGGAAATTCAATATCTTCCGCTACCTGAGCCAAAAATTGTTGCAACTCATCCACTGTCAAAACAGACAAAATCTTATTCATAATCTCAGGCGCAATCTCCACGGTGGTATATTGACCTGTGCTTAACTTCACCTGTACGCCACAGGCATCTGCCAACACGCCCTCTTCACTATTGCCTTCAATCTGTGCCGCCTGCTCACCAAAGAAAAATTTATCATAAAGTACCTCTATCACTTCTGATAAATTCTCATCCGTCAGTGAGTCAATCACCACCGAATAAGCATCTCCATCTGAAGGGGTCTCTTCTGTGACAATCGAAACCGCCTCAACCCCCTCATTTTCACAAGCTGACTTAAATCGTTCCGCCAATGTCTGCTCAAAAAATAAATACTCCATCTTGTCCATATTCACAATCCCTTCTTTTTTACCAGTGGATAAAGTATCATTCTCACTATCATCTATCAACTAAAAAGAGTCCAAACCATGCTAAATCGCCAATTTCCAATTACCCGTATGCGTCGTATGCGTAAAGATGACTTCTCTCGCAGCCTAATGCGTGAAACGACCCTCACCTCCAATGACCTCATTTATCCCATGTTTGTCATTGAAGGCGAACAAACAACCGAAGAAGTTCCCTCTATGCCAGGGGTGGTGCGATATACCATTGATTTGCTTGTGGAAGAAGTTAAAGAACTCCAAGACCTCGGTATCCCCTTGGTCACACTTTTCCCCGTCCCCGACGCACAAACCAAAACCTTAGAAGCCAAAGAAGCTTATAACCCTGATGGACTCGTACAAAGAGCGGTGCGAGCCATTAAAGCTGCTTGCCCAGAAATGGGGGTCATGACCGATGTCGCTTTAGATCCTTACACCACCCACGGCCAAGATGGCATTATTGATGAAAACGGTTATGTGGTGAATGATGAAACCATTGATGTATTGATGCAACAAGCTTTGAGTCATGCAGAAGCGGGGGCAGATGTCATTGGTCCTTCCGACATGATGGATGGTCGCATCATTGAGCTGCGGGAATATCTTGAAGATAACGGACATATCCATACCCGCATTATGGCCTATTCTGCGAAATACGCCTCCTCTTTCTACGGCCCCTTCCGTGATGCGGTCGGCTCGGCAGGCAATCTGGGTTCAGGCAATAAATACACCTACCAGATGGATCCCGCCAATAGCAATGAAGCTTTGCATGAGGTCGCCCTAGACCTCAATGAAGGGGCGGACATGGTGATGGTGAAACCAGGACTCCCCTATCTCGACATCGTCCGTCGCATTAAAGATGAATTTAAAGCCCCCACTTTTGTTTACCATGTGAGTGGAGAATACGCCATGCTAAAAGCCGCCGCTCTCAATGGCTGGCTGGATGAAAAAGCGGTTGTGCTAGAGACTTTATTAAGCTGCAAGCGAGCAGGCGCTGATGGCATTCTCACCTACTACGCCAAAGATGCCGCTATCTGGCTATATGAACAAGGATATCACTGATGAATCCAATGCCCGATTGCTATGCTGTCGTTGGTGACCCCATCGCTCACTCCAAGTCGCCTTTGATTCATCGCCTGTTTGCTGAACAGACGGGCGAAGATTTAGTGTATGAAGCCATTCGCATTGATGCCAACCAACAACCCTTTGACTATGCCATCGACCAACTAAAGCACAAGGACTACAAAGGACTCAATATCACCGTTCCATACAAACTCAAAGCCTTTGACTATGCCGACCAACTCACCGACAGAGCGGCACTCGCCATAGCAGTGAACACCTTTGTGTTTCAAGCAGACGGCACCACACTGGGCGACAATACCGATGGCATAGGCTTGGTCAATGACATTCAGCAGAACACAGGTAAATCCATCAAAGACCAATCGGTACTGATTTTAGGCGCAGGGGGTGCCGTCAGAGGGACATTGCTGCCAATTTTAGATCAAGCCCCTGCACAACTGCATATTGCCAACCGTACAGCTGAAAAAGCTGAAAACTTAGCCGACCTGTTTGAAATACACGCCAACTGCCCCATTAGCGGTAGCGGCTGGGAAGCAATTCCTCAACAGCCGTGGGACATCATTATCAATGGTACCGCCGCCAGTTTAGAAGGCAAACTCCCCCCTATCTCAGCGGAATTGATCGGCGAAAACAGTTTGGTGTATGACATGATGTACGGTGCCGAACCGACCGTTTTTCTACAATGGGCTAAACAGCAGCAACCCACCTGTCAAACTGCCGACGGTTTAGGTATGCTCGTCGAGCAAGCCGCCGAAGCCTTCCACCTCTGGCGAGGCATCAAACCCCAAACCCAACCTGTGATTCAAACCGTTAGAGACATCATTGCACAGTGAACGCTTTGCAAAAAATGAAAGAAAAAATTCCAAAAATGCCAAAATCCCCAGTCCCGTTAAGGAAGTGTCAATTAAACCTAATCAATGACCCGAAGTCGCTTCGTATATTCAGCACTTTGCTGATAAATGATCTTCTCATCTTCTGTTAAAGGGACTTCTTTCCACTCCCCCTTCTCAATCTCTTTTAATAACGCAATCTCATCATGCTCTAAGATAACCTCTTTCTCTTCCATTTAATTTCTCTCCTTAGTGCTACTTTTTAACCATCGATCCAGCTGATTGGCAAAAGCTTGGCGGTCGTTTTGATTGAGCGTGGCGGGGCCGCCTGTTTGGATGCCGCTTGAACGCAAGCTTTCCATAAAATCTCGCATATTTAAGCGTTGGCGAATATTCTCCAGCGTATAAAGCTCCCCTCTTGGATTCAGTGCGATGCCTCCCTTTTCAATCACCTCTGCCGCCAAAGGAATATCCTGCGTCACCACCAAGTCGCCCGCCGCTAATTTCTGCACAATCCAGTTATCCGCCACATCAAAACCCTGGCCGACCTGCACAAAATCGATATATGGCGACGGGGGAATCCGCACCGCATGGTTCGCCACCAGCGTCATCGGCACCTTCACCCGATTAGCCGCCTTAAATAAAATTTCCTTAATCACATTCGGACACGCATCCGCATCTACCCAAATCTTCATCAACCAAAGTCCTTCTCTAAAAATTTCAGTATAATGCCATCAATCAATCATTCAAAAAAGGAAATTCACATGCCATTACTCGATAGCTTTACCGTTGACCATACCATTATGCCCGCCCCCGCCGTTCGGGTTGCTAAAAAAATGCAAACTCCTTGTGGCGACACCATTACCGTTTTTGACCTACGGTTCTGCAAGCCCAATGAAGAGATCATGGGCGAAAAGGGGATTCACACTTTGGAGCACCTTTTTGCAGGCTTTATGCGTGACCATCTCAATGGCGACGGGGTCGAGATTATTGACATCTCGCCCATGGGCTGTCGTACGGGCTTTTATATGAGCCTGATTGGCGAACCTGATGAGCAGCGAGTCGCTAAAGCATGGGCGGCTGCAATGGAAGATGTGCTTAAAGTTCCCGATATGCAACATATTCCAGAGCTAAACATCTACCAGTGCGGCACCTATACCATGCACTCGCTAGATGAAGCCAAAGAAATTGCCCAAGGCATTTTAGACAAAGGCATTGGCGTGATGAAAAACGAAGAGATCGCCCTGCCCAAAGAGAAGCTTGCCGAACTGGGCAATGAGGTTGCATAAGATGACCGCACAACCGATCG
>JALUXI010000136.1 GCA_027019045.1 Piscirickettsiaceae bacterium
TAATAACATCGTCAATCCCCCTAGCAATGCCCACACAGGCAAAAGCTTAATCGCCACCAATAGCAATAACATTAAATAGCTGCCAATTAAAAACAGGCGGAAGATGGCGATACTCTTTTCCGCCCCGAGCAACATAATGAGATTATACCGCCCCACCTGCTGATCCGCTTCCCGATCAGGTAGCTGATTGAGCAAAAGCAGATTGTTCACCAGAAAAAAAGGAATGAGAGAAACCGCAAAACTACTCCAACTATAGTGCCCACTGAAAACAAAATAGCTCCCCATCACCATAATCGGGCCAAATGCCAAACCTGGTGCCACCAAGCAGAGCCAAGGACGGCGGGTAATATGATTTGTATAAGCCACCACCAGTAACACGCCTGCCAACCCTAATGGCAACAATGCCCAACCTCTCAATTGAATAAAATAAAGTCCAATTGCGATGGAAAAACCCAATAGAAGATAGGCGACCCGCTGTACCCAGACAGCGGCGGTTTCAGCCAAATGCGGATAACGCTGTAATCGTCCACTACCTCCGCTAAAAGGGGTACGGTAAGTCAAATCATCCAATCCAGACTTGAAGTCTTCATATTCGTTAAGCATATTGACACTGGCATGGGCCGCCAAAGCGGCAAGGTTGACTAAAACCCATAAAGACCAAGAAAAAGTCGCCCCTTCATAGATGGCTAAAGCGATACCCAAGTTAACCACGGCCACCGTCAGCACTAAAAACTGGGGGCGCATGGTACCAAAGAGGATCCAGCCAATTAACCGTTTATCATTCACCTCGTACTCTCCTTATTTCAACTGCGCCAATCTGTCTAAACGCCGAAACCAGCCTGCCAACCAGTGCTGCTCGCTAGATTTGCCATTGGTCAGTTTAGGAGCATTCTTTACACGCTGGCGTAAAATAGTTTTAGCTGCTTGGATAAATTCTGCTTGCAAATCTGATGCCGATAAAGCAGGTGACGGATGTGCCATTTGATTCAATACTTCAATCAATCCCCACCCTTTTCCTTGATACTGCTCTTTAGAATTGTTTCCTAATCCTTTGAAATTGCTGTAATCCAATACCATTAAACTCCCTCTAGGAGTTTGCATTAACCGCTCTAGCGTTTGCTGAATGCGTTCTCTTTGAGCCAAGGGTAGTGTCTGAACAGTCTGTTGCCACTTTTGTTGAAATCTTTGCATTACAAATTCTGCTTGCCAATGGCGGGTTCTCCAAAGATATTGGCGCAAAGAGCGGACATCTGGAGTATTGACTTGTGCCAGAAATGCCCTTCTATCCACCCAAGGCAGCTCAAAAGGCTTTAATTTAGTCAACCAAGCAGGCGGGACTGGGGATTTTGGGATTTTTTGAGATTTTTGTCGCAAAAATTGGAACAATTGCGGAAAAGTTTCTTCAAAAGGCTGGTCATGTAGAGACTTTGGAAACCAAATAAAATGACCAATGCCCATGGAGGGAAAGGGTTCATTTTTTGACCAATAAACCAAATTGGCTTGCTTGCTTCCACACTCATTTTGAAAAAGCAGCTCAGCCAAGGCTTTAGTGAGGTCATTGGCTGAGGAAAAAGAGGGGAGGCAGACAATCAAAGTCAGCACGCCCCATTTCATAACTCGTTGAATCACAACAGTGAAGCAAGATGCCCGTTTGAATTTTTCATCATGCCTAAATAAAGTTCAGCAAACTCTTCGACGACTGATTCTTCAATGGCTTTGATTTTCAATAAATTATCTGACCAAGTTTTAAGCTTACTGCACTCTGAAAGCAGATCCACCCCTGTATTTTGCAAAATCAAATCTACACGCATTAACAAAGGGGCATAGGCAGCATCGATCAAATTAAACTCATTACCATTAAAAAAAGCTTCACCACTGTGTGCTGCTTCAATGCGAGCCAAACGCCCTTTTAAGGTATCAAGCTTTTCGTTAAAAGCCTTTTCATTCGGTGCATGAATCAATTGATGCGATAGCATAAAGAGATCTCCGCCAAAAGCAATCCAGGCACGGTTTTTGGCTTTAATTAAAGGGTCTTTAGGATGCAAGCTCGGTGGCGTGACTTCATCGATATACTCTTGAATGACTGAAGATTCAAACAGGACTTCATCACCTACTTTTAACACAGGCACCTGTCCCAATGGAGAAATCTCTTTAAACCACTCTGGCGGTTCATTGAGATTGATGTAGGTAATATCAAAATCGACCTGCTTATACTTTAAAGTAATCACGGCTCTCTGCACAAATGGGCAGAGCTTAAAGCTGATTAATTCCATCTTTTGACTCATCTGGTTCTCCTTAAATTTTGTCTTCTAAAACTAACTTTTCGAACTTCTTTTGTAATGTTTCTTGGTCTTCAATATGCTCAGGATCGGTAATAATACAATCCACAGGACAGACACTGACACAGGTTTGGGTTTCATAAAATCCGACACACTCAGTGCATAAGTCAGGATTGA
>JALUXI010000137.1 GCA_027019045.1 Piscirickettsiaceae bacterium
ACATGTAAATTAGAATTCATATAATACGCACCATCTCGCCGAAATAGCACAACTGGTAGTGCAACTGATTTGTAATCAGTAGGTTGGGGGTTCAAGTCCCTCTTTCGGCACCATTTTTTGAAGCCGCAGTTATGTTCTCATATCTGCGGCTTTTTTATTTTTATACTCGGTCATCAATTTTTCTGAGTTGGAAACTTAGATATCTCCCTGTTATAATCTTCTTACTTATATAAATGGAATCCAGAATGGAACAGAAGTCTAGCTATACAAAAGAAGAACTCCTGGCATGCGGCCGTGGTGAATTATTTGGTCCTGGTAATGCGCAATTACCTTTGCCACCGATGTTGATGTTTGATCGCATTACGATGATCAATGAAGATGGCGGTAAATATGGCAAAGGGGAAATCCGTGCCGAGTTAGATGTGACGCCAGATTTATGGTTTTTTGAATGCCACTTTAAAGGCGATCCGGTGATGCCAGGTTGTCTGGGGCTAGATGCAATGTGGCAATTGATTGGCTTCTTTCTGGGTTGGACTGGTGGACCTGGTCATGGTCGTGCTTTAGGTGCGGGCGAGGTAAAGTTTTTTGGTCAGGTGCTTCCAACGGCGAAAAAGGTTGAATATGTTATCGATATGAAGCGTGTGATTAAACGCAAGCTTTATATGGGATTGGGAGATGCTCGTCTTTATGTTGATGGACGAGAAATTTATTCTGCAGAAGACTTAAAAGTCGGTCTTTTCACCAATACGGATAGTTTTTAATATGAGAAGAGTTGTGATTACAGGGTTGGGAATTGTTTCCAGCCTAGGCAATGATAAGCAAGCGGTGACCGAATCGTTGAAAGCGGGTAAATCAGGCATCGTATTTGCGCCTGAATATGCTGAGAATGGACTACGCTCACAAGTGCATGGTGCAGTTAAAGATTTGGATTTTGCAGAGCATATTCCTCGTAAGCAGTTGCGTTTTATGGGGGATGCAGCCGCCTATACTTATATTGCGATGGAACAAGCGATTAAAGATGCGGGATTAACAGAAGAGCAGATTTCAAACCCTCGTGTGGGGTTGATTACGGGTTCAGGCGGTGGTTCAAACTCTAATTCGACTCAGGCAGTTGAGATAGCTCGTGAAAAAGGAGTGCGTCGTGTGGGACCTTATATGGTGACACGCACCATGGGCAGTACCGTTTCAGCCTGTTTGGCGACACCTTTTAAAATTAAGGGGTTGAATTATTCAATCAGCTCAGCTTGTTCAACCAGTGCGCACTGTATTGGTAATGCGGTTGAACAGATTCAGATGGGCAAACAGGATATGGTGTTTGCTGGTGGTGGCGAAGAGTTGCACTGGACCATGTCTGTATTGTTTGATGCGATGGGTGCATTGTCTAGTAAATATAATGACTGTCCCGAAAAAGCCTCTCGTGCTTATGATGCAGACCGTGATGGGTTTGTGATTGCAGGCGGTGGCGGAATGGTTGTGGTGGAAGAGCTGCAACATGCGCTAGACCGTGGTGCTAAGATTTATGCTGAGATTGTGGGTTATGGTGCCAATTCTGATGGCTATGATATGGTCGCTCCTTCTGGTGAAGGCGCTGTTCGCTGTATGGAGATGGCACTTTCAACAGTGACAGGTGATATTGATTACATTAACCCTCATGGTACTTCTACGCCTGTGGGCGATACCAAAGAGGCAGCAGCGATTCGTCAGGTGTTTGGCGAGAAAATGCCTAAAATCAGCTCAACTAAATCGATGTCAGGCCACTCTTTAGGTGCTGCTGGTGTGCATGAGATGATTTATAGCCTGTTAATGATGGAAAATGATTTTATTGCCCCCTCTATCAATATTGAGAACCTGGATCCTGAATGTGAAGGGATGCCCATTGTGACAGAGTTGGTAGAAAATGCAGGGTTAGAACGCATTATGAGTAATAGCTTTGGCTTCGGCGGCACCAATGCCTCATTGGTGGTGGAGAAGTTTAAAGGCTAATCTTTGTAACTACTCAGTTCATCAACCTTGGAAACTGTCACTTCTTCTGCGTTGGAAAATGGTCGTTTACTGAATGAATATTCCTCATTGAATTGATGAATTTCAGGGGAAATCTGGGCAGTTACAAATCTTTTAATACATGACTACTAAAGACCGCTCTTTTGAGCGGTTTTTTTTATACCTTAACCTTAACGACAGAAAGGCCAAGGGGCATTGCATTGGTAATTTGAGGAACAATGTTTGATTTGTTGTCGGTAGATTTTGGCTTGCCGGGCAACTTTGTCCGCAACTTTGATGAGCCAAGGTTTTTTGAGGTAGGTTTTTCTTTGGTAGCCGCCCCGCCCTTCATGGTAGGCGAGATAGAGCCTTTTAGCGTCTTTTTTGGAGATGCCAAGTTTTTTGTGGCTCAGGTGGTTGTACCATCCAATAAAGTCCATGGCATCGTAGATATTCTCTCGACTGGCAAATAGGC
>JALUXI010000138.1 GCA_027019045.1 Piscirickettsiaceae bacterium
TTTTTTAATGTTTATGGCCCCAAGGTGCGTACCACAGGCACTTATGGGGCGGTCTTTGGTGTCTTTTTAGCACAAAAGCTTCACGGCAAGCCATTTACGGTGGTCGGAGATGGCACTCAATCTCGAGATTTTACTTTTGTTACCGATATTGCTGAAGCACTATATCAAACAGCCGCTTCTGATTTAGTGGGTGAGGTGATGAATGTCGGGTCAGGTAACCATTACACCATTAACCATCTGGTGGAATTGCTAGGTGGAGAAGTGGTTTATATTCCCAAACGCCCAGGAGAGCCCGATATTACTTTTGCCGACATCACCAAAATTCAACAAAAATTGGGATGGCAGCCACAGGTCTCTTTTGAAGAAGGGGTCGCTAAAATGTTGCAGCATATTGAAGACTGGCAAGATGCACCGCTGTGGGAAGTAGAGAGCATTGAGCAAGCGACCAAGGCTTGGTTTAAGTATTTAGGCAAAGAAAATGAGTGAACCGATTCAACATACCTATTTTTTAGACAAAGAGACTGCTCTGGCTCATTATGAAAGAGAGCAAGAGGTGGCTTATGACAATGGCTGCACCCTCAGACAATTTTGTTATTACAGCGGTGCGGAAGATGAGCCTATGGTGAGTGTGGAGACACCTTATCTGGTCAACCTCCCCACTTCCAAATTGATTGATTTTTTCCGTGAATATCTGGCCTATCCTTTACCCACCCAAGTAGAACTGGGCCAAATGCCCCAAACGGCTGAAACGCTGGAAATGGTCAAGGAGATTCTAGCGGTTTTTGAGGATATTCAGAAAGAACGGGATGCAAAGATTGATGATGCCCTTTTTACCCAGCCAGTGATGGCGGAGTGGATGGCGAAACAGCAGATTAAGACTTATAAGTGTAATGAGCGTGTCCATGCTTATCAGCTATGTTATGCCATTGGACCTTCAACCGATAAATCGTCATATCCCAAGAATTTAATTTTTTTGCCAGAAACTCAATTTGAAGAGACAATTTATGAAAAAAGTTGTCGTCCTCCTCTTATTTTGATTAGCTCGCCTTTTGATACAGAAGATTTGAAAAATCAAGGGCAGCAGTATTTATCGTTAATTGATCAAAACTTTCAGCGCTATTTAAGTCAAAAAATGGCTAGGGGGATAAAAAGACTAGGTTATTTAAAGTTAAATTTCTCACAAAAACCTTGGCGTGTGATGTTGTTTACTTCTCACTATACGACGGTGATGAAATATGCCATGCAGAGTATGGTGAAGGCTTTTGAGCAACTGGGATGTGAGGTGCTGTTTTTAACGGATGATGAGTATAGTGCGCTAGTGGCTGCGAAAACATTAGAGCATTTAGTTGATTTCAATCCTCATCTATTATTTTCTATCAATCATCATCATAGAGAGTTTTTGCCTAAAGAGTCCTTTCAAGCAGTTTGGTGGCAAGATTTAATGCCCGAAATTCAAAAAAAAGAACCGTTTAAATATGAAAATGAAAGAGACTTTTATTATGCGTTTGGGGATTATATTCTAGAAGCTATCACAACAAAAACAGATCATTCTGTGACTTATCAAGAACAGTGTGCGGATGAAAATATTTACTTTCCTCCAAGCGACGCCGATTTTTATAAAAGACGACCTTCAATTGTGTTTGTTGGTAGTGCCTATTCTCGGGAGCCCAATGTATTTAAGAAATATTACGGTGAAGGTGCATTAAATAAGGTTTTACGAGACTATGATATTTTGTTTCAGCAGCCAATTTCTGAACCAGAAGAGAGGGTGGCTTTGGTGCATCGCTATATAGCCTCTCATCCACAATACCATAAATTTAATTTAACGCGCCTTTGGATATATTTTAATCGAACAAAAGTGATTGAGTATTTGATTGACTACTCTCCTTACGCGTTAGAGCTTTATGGTTATGATTGGCAAGATAACCCTAAAACAGCGCCTTACTATAAAGGGGTGATAGAGAATGGAGAGGCATTAGCAGATTTATATCGTTCTGTAATGTTTGGTCTATCAGTACAGCCTTTTATGGTGGGACATCAAAGATTGGCAGAAATCAAGTTTTGTGGAGCCATTCCTTTAGTGTTGTGGACGCCGAATCGTTATGAACATCGTGACTATATGGATGAGGTTTGTGCATTTAATACGCTGGATGAGCTTGATAGTCAACTGAAATCCCCGCCTTCTGAATTGCCTGATAACAAAATTAGAGAGCATTTTTCTTATGTGCGCTTTGCCGAGAAGGTTTTGCAAAGAATGGAGGCAGTGTTCGAATAATGAAGGTGCTATGGAGAGAGATGTTAAGGATTCGACGATTTGAAGAAATGGTTGCGTCTCAATATGCTGAACAGGAAATGCGCTGTCCTGTACACCTCTCTGTAGGGCAAGAAGCGATTGCTGTTGGCGTGTGTAGCCAGCTTGAACCAGAAGATTTGGTATATAGCAACCACCGAGCACATGCACACTATCTTGCAAAAGGGGGGGATATGACCGCCTTGATTGCTGAATTCTATGGATTGGAAAATGGCTGTGTTGGAGGGTGGGGTGGTTCAATGCATTTGATGGATTTAAAGGCTGGCTTTGCAGGGAGTACACCGATTGTGGGGGGGACTGTGCCAATTGCAACAGGGGCAGCTTGGGCACAAAAGTTAAAACAATCTTCAGCGTGTACAGTTTCTTTTTTAGGGGATGGCTGTTTTGAAGAAGGAGGTGTCGCTGAGAGTTTGAATTTTGCAGCACTTCATCAATTACCTATTTTATATGTGCTTGAAAATAATCTCTATTCTGTTTATACCCCTCTTGAAAAACGCCAGCCTCCTAGAGAGCTTTATAAAGTGGCTGAAGCGATGGGATTAAAATCATTAAAAGGTTTTGGTAATGATTTAGAGGAGGTTCTACCGCTGGTAGAACAGGCTTTGAAGTGGATTCGTTCAGGAGAGGGACCAGTCTTTTTAGAGCTGAGTACTTATCGATGGCCAGAACACTGTGGGCCAAATGATGACGATCATTTAGGGTATCGGCCAGAAGGAGAATTGCAACGATGGCAAGCTCGGTGTCCCATTCAGTTAGCTCAAGTGAACTTGGGTATTGATGAAATTGAAAGAAGTCAAATCGAAGCAGAAGTCAAACAAGAAATTGAGAAATGTTGGCAACAAGCTCTAGAGGGTGGAATACCTAAGGCAGAGAACATGGAGACAAATGTTTATGCCTAAGACGAGCTTTATTGATGCCATACGACAAGCATTTATTGATGCGATGATAGCTGATGAGTCAGTTGTCTTGATTGGGGAAGGTGTTCCTGATCCAAAGGCTATTTTTGGAAGTACGGCAGGACTTCAGGCGCGACTTGGAGAGGAAAGGGTATTTGATATGCCTTTGTCTGAAAATGCATTAACAGGCATCTGTTTAGGGGCAGCTGTCAATGGCATCAAGCCTGTACTGATGCATCAACGAATTGACTTTTCTCTTTTATCAATGGATCAAATGGTGAATCATGCTGCAAAGTGGCATGCAATGTTTAATGCCCAGCAGTCGGTACCAATGGTCATTCGAACAATTATTGGTAAAGGTTGGGGACAAGGTCCTCAACATTCTCAAGCGCTTTGGGGAATGTTAGCGCAAGTGCCAGGTATTAAAATTGCACTACCCGCTACGGCAAAGCAGGCTTATCTAATGATGCGATCGGCCATCGAGGATCCCAACCCTGTCCTCTTTGTTGAACACCGATGGTTACATCATACAGAGTCTGAAGGAACGCCTGAGGAGTGGGCAAAAACGGTACTGCCCCAAAAGTTAGCGGGTGCTGAAATTGTTCGGGAAGGTAAGGATATCACCCTTGCAGGATGGGGCTATTCTTTAGTTGAGCTTTTAAATGCGGCGCAAGCTTTAGAAAAGGTTGGCATCTCGGCAGAAGTGGTTGATTTAAGAGTGGGGCATACTTTGGATATAGAAACTCTAACGAGTTCCATTTTAAAAACGCATAAGCTTTTAATTCATGATTTACATCCGGAGCAGATGGCACCTGCACATAGCGTGATTTCTAAAGTTGTACAAACTTTGGCCGATAACAGTGAAGTATTAAAAGATATGCAATTCCAAGTCGTGGCACAGCCAAACCACCCTGTTCCGACTTCTTGGCATTTGGCAAAATTTGCATATTCAGAAGCGGAGCAGATTGTTATTACTGTTTTAGAAATGTATCAGATAGATGATCTTGGTGTGCTTGAAAAAGCAAAAGCACAGATTAGTTATCCACCTCGTCCAGATATCCCAAACCAGGCATTTAAAGGCCCCTTTTAATTGAGTGAGAATTTTATGAGTGAACAAAAAAAAATTTCTGAGAATCGATTTGGAAAGAAAATTATCACCGACATTCCAGAAGAAGCCCCCTTGGCACATACACCTGGGCATAAATTACGCACCTCCAATAAAATTGTCGATAGGGTGGCGATCTCTTTAGATGAGATCGCCATGTCTCCAAAAGATTTACTCCAGCCTGATGAGTTGACAATAGATGCAGAGACAACGCAAGAGGTGGCGTATGGAGATCAAAAAGGGATTATCAGAGGAGTGACTGAAGAGAAGTCGATTCCCAATCAATTTACTGGCCCTAGCTATCGAAATAAGAAAGAGAAGTATCGATTTGATGGGCATAAGATGTTATATCATCTTGAGCGGATCCAGCAATGGCAGGCAGGAGAAAAATTTGCACCTATCCATATTGATATGGGGTTGACCAAATTTTGTAATGAAGCCTGCATCTACTGCTATGCGGTGGTGCAGAATATGACGAAAGGAGACTTGATCGAACGGGATGCTTTGTTACGGTTTATTGAGGACTGCGGTAAACTGGGTGTGAAGTCGCTCGGGTTTATTGGTGATGGAGAGCCAACTTTAAACCCAGCATTATATGATGCCACGGTTTTGGCAGGGGAGCTAGGGATTGATACCGCTATGGCCACCAATGGGTTAGCACTGGATATGGATCGTGCACATGACCTGCTGAAAAATATGACTTGGATTCGTTTTAATCTCTCCGCTGGGACAGAAGAGGGCTTCTTACGAGTGCATCAGACACAGAAAAAGCATTTTCAGCCATTGATGGAAAAAATTCGTGAGCTAGTGCGTATTCGTAATGAGAACGGGTATAAATGTACCATTGGTCTGCAAATGGTGTTGATTCCTGAATGTTATGATCAAGTGATTCCAGAAGCGGAATTAGGAAAAGAGTTAGGTGTGGATTATTTTGTGATTAAGCACTGCTCTGATTCGGAATATAAAGAGATTGGCATTGACTATAAAGATTATGAAACAGTCTATGATGTCCTCCATGCTGCTGAAGCGATGAGTACGGATGATTATGTGGTGCAGGCAAAATGGGAAAAAATTGGGGCAGGAAGAGAAACCGCGCTCTATAAAGATGGTTATCGAAAATATGATGTTTGCTATGGTACGCCCTTTTTGTTGCAGATTTCAGGCAATGGAAAAATTTATCCTTGTGGGCCTTTCTTCAATAAGGAAAGGTTTTATATTGGTGACCTCCATGAAGATTCATTCTATGATTTGGTGAAGGGTGAGCACTACTGGAATGTCCATCAAGATGTGGTCAACTCGGTTGATGTCCATAAAGATTGTGCCATTGGCTGCCGTCAGGATTATGTCAATAAATTCCTTTGGGATTTAAAAAACCCACCAGAACATATTAATTTTATTTAGTTTTTATTTATGCCTTTTTCTAACTATAGTCAAAAAATAGCCCATTTAGTGGGGACTGCTCAAATGTGTTTTGGCGAGGTCAGTCTGCCTGAAAGTGAATGGTTAATGCACTTTAAAAGTGTATTAGAGAGTATCCAACAACAAAAAGGGACAATTTGGGTGGTTGGCAATGGAGGCAGTGCATCGATTGCTTCACATCTTGTTGTGGATTTGGTCAATATGCATCAAATTAATGCTCATACATTGCATGAATGTGCGTTATTGACCTGTTTTAGTAATGACTATGGGTATGATCAAGCTTTTGCCAAAATGTTAGAGACGATGGCAAAACCAACAGATATGTTAATTGCCATTTCTAGCTCAGGTAATTCTGCCAATATTGTAGGAGCGGTAAAAGCCATGCAGAGTAAACGCGGGAGTGTATTGAGCTTGACTGGATTTTCTAAGACTAATCAAGTTAAGCAGCTTTCCCAAGCAGCACAAAACTTTTCTATTTGGGTCAATAGTGAACAGTATGGTGAAGTTGAAACCGCACACCAGCTCATTTTGCATGCTTTAGTGGATCATTTATAACCATGTCTCATTCTCATCTGACAAAAATTCATTCTTTAGAAGAATTAGCACGAAAGATTCGGCAGTGGCAAGCTCAAGACGAGCGTGTAGTGTTGTGTCATGGCACTTTTGATCTGCTGCATGCAGGGCATCTACAACACTTAAAAGAGGCGAAAAAACACGGAGGCGTATTATGTGTCACCATCACGGGTGATGCCTTTGTGAATAAGGGGCCAGGGCGACCTGTCTTTTCTGAACAGATTCGTGCCGAGATGTTAGCAGCATTGGAGATTGTGGATGGGGTGGCAATTAACCAAGCGGTGACTTCCGAAAATGTGATTCAAGCACTCAAGCCCGATATTTATGTGAAAGGTGAAGAGTATGCTCAAGCCGATGAAGATGTGACGGGCAATATTGCTAAAGAGACTGCACAGGTGGAATCCTATGGTGGGAAGGTAGTTTATACGGGTGGGATCACCTTTAGTTCTTCCAATCTACTCAATCAGTTTTTTGAAGTCTTTGAACCTGAGGTGCAGGCATTTTTAGCGGCATTTAAGCAGCAGTTTAGCTTAAAAGAAGTGTTGGAGGCAGTGGATAGTTTACAGTCGCTTAAAGTGGTTGTTTGGGGGGAGGCGATTATTGATGAGTATCATGAAACCGAGCCGATGGGGCAGATTGGCAAAGGCACCGCTTTAGGGGTGAAGTATCTGAGTGAAGAGAAATTTGCAGGGGGAGCCATTGCGGTGGCGAATCATATTGCGGGGTTTGTCAAAGAGGTGAGCCTTTTGACCGTTTTGGGTAAACAGGAGAGTGAAGAGGATTTTATCCGTCAGAAGCTTCAGCCTAATGTCTCGCCTGTGTTTGCATACACCCCCGATGCGCCGACGATTAAAAAACGCCGTTTTGTGAGCAAAGGTGAAAAGTTATTTGAGGTTTACCACTATCAACCCAAGCCTGATTTAACCGCTGCTGAAGCAAAGTTGTGTGCTTGGATGGAAAGCCATCTTCAGCAGTTTGATGCCGTAGTGGTGCCTGATTTTGGTAATGGTTCGATTTCAGACAAGATGATAGCCACCTTAGTAGAGCATGCCCCATTTTTGGCGGTGAATACCCAGCTCAATAGCGGTAATCGTGGTTATCATGTCATTACCCGTTACCCCAGAGCAGACTTTATCTCTTTAAATGAACCAGAGTTACGCTTGGCAACGCATGACCGTTATGGAGATTTGCAGACCTTAGCTAGTAGAGTGATTCGTCAGCTTGATGCTCAGCACCTTTCGGTGACTCGTGGAGAAAAGGGGGTATTGAATGTCAATGCTTCAGGTGAAGCCTTTACTGTACCTGCCTTGGCGACCAAGGTGGTGGATAGAATTGGCGCGGGTGATGCCTATCTCTCTTTAACGGCGATTATGCTCGCTAAAGGATACTCATTGATGTTATCAAGCTTTATCGGCTCCATTGCTGCCGCACTGGATGTACAGATAGTGTGCAATCGTGAGCCTGTTGATCCCGTATTATTAAAAAAAACCTTAACCACTTACCTAAAGTAGAACGCCTATGTCTGACCAGTTTGCGATTGATAGCCATAAATTGATTTACCACCCCGAAAGGGTAACCCAGTTGCTCGAAGCAGGAGAGGATTGGGAGAAATATAAAACGCTCTATCCTATCTATGTGGAGATTTCACCAGTGGGGGCGTGTAATCATCGTTGTACTTTCTGTGCGGTGGATTATATTGGTTATCAGACCCGTACTTTAGACCATGCGCTATTGGCAGAACGCCTCGCCGAGATGGGGCGGCTGGGGGTGAAAAGCGTGATGTATGCAGGTGAGGGTGAGCCGATGCTGCATAAAAAAATCAATGAGATTGTCAAAGCCACCCATGATGCGGGCATTGATTCCGCCTTTACCACCAATGGCACAGCGTTGAATCAGAAGTTTATTGAGCAGAGTTTGCAATATACTTCTTGGATTAAGGTTTCGCTCAATGCAGGTTCGCCTGAAACCTATGCCCAGATTCACCGCACCAAAGCAGAAGATTTTGATCGGGTGTTGAGTAATATTGAAAAAGCCGTGGCTTATAAAAAAGCACAGGGGTTGGAAACCACCATTGGGGTGCAGTCGATTCTACTGCCCGAAAATCGCAATGAAATGGTGGATTTAGCCCGCCGTTGTCGGGAGATTGGAGCAGATTATCTGGTGGTTAAACCCTATTCTCAGCACAACTTTAGCGAAACCCGCATCTATGAAAAGCTCAACTATGATAACTGGATTGATTTGGGTGAGCAGTTGGCGGCAGAGGAGACAGAGGATTTTACGGTGATATTCCGCCACAATACGATGAAGCGATACAGTGAAGCCCAAGAAGCAGGGTATCAGACTTGTTACTCTACCCCCGCCATGTGGGCATATGTGATGGCAGATGGCTCGCTTTACAGTTGCAGTGCCTATCTTTTGGATGAACGCTTTAGTTTAGGCAATCTTAATGAAGCGTCTTTTCAGCAGATTTGGGAAGGGGAGAAACGCAAAGAGAATTTCCGTTTCGTGCGTCATGAGTTGGACATTAGCGAATGCCGCAAAAACTGCCGCATGGATGCGATTAACCGTTATCTCTATAAATTGATGGATCGGGGACATCGCATCCCGCATGTAAACTTTATTTAGGTGGATGCTATGAAGCTTTTTGATTGGCAACAGACGGCTGTTTCACCTCAAGCGACGATTAAAGAGACGCTGGCAGTGATGGATAAGGCGGCCTTGCAGATAGCCTTGGTGGTGGATGAAGCGGGGCATCTGCTCGGTACCGTCACCGATGGAGATATTCGGCGGGGATTGCTAGCGGGGAAAATGCTCACCAGTCCCATTGGCGAGGTGATGCACTTAACGCCAAAAGTGGGGCATCAAGGCGAATCAGTCACGCTTTGGCAAAAGCAGATTCAACAGTACCAACTTAGACACTTACCCATTGTGGATGCGGAAGGCAAGATGGTGGGGTTATTCTATGAAAAACCTGAACCGCTGAGTCTTTCTAACCCTGTCATTTTGATGTTAGGCGGCTTAGGCACGCGTCTGCGACCACTGACAGAAAATATGCCTAAACCCTTGCTTCCCGTCGGCAATCAGCCTATTTTGGAAACCATTGTCAAACATATTGCGCAACAGGGTTTTGAACGCTTTTATTTTTGCATTAACTATTTGGGAGAACAGATTCGGGATTATTTTGGGGATGGCTCAAAATACGGCATTCAGATTGAGTATATCGAAGAGCAGGAACGAATGGGGACAGCGGGGGCTTTGAGCCTGTTGCCAGAAGCGCCGCAGGAAGATTTTATTGTGATGAATGGGGATCTGCTGACCAAAGTAGATTTAAAAGCCCTATTGGATTTTCATCAAAAACACCAAAATATCGTCACCGCCTGTGTTCGAGAATATGCTCAGCAGGTGCCTTATGGTGTGGTGGAGATGGAAGATCACCGTGTCACCCAACTGGTAGAAAAGCCCGTCTATCGTTATTTTGTCAATGGTGGTATCTATGCTCTCTCACCAGCCGCATTACGCTTTGTGCCAGACCAGCAGTTTTATGATATGCCTACCCTGATTGAACAGGCTTTAGCAGAGCAGTTGCCTGTGGGAGGATTCCCAATTACGGAATACTGGATGGACATTGGACAGCTTCCTGATTATCAGCAGGCACAAATTGATTATGAACAGCATTTTTCGTAAGAGGACGGTATGAGTCAACACAAGGTGACGGCGTTAATTCCAGCAAGAGGTGGTTCAAAGGGCATTCCCAAAAAGAACCTGTTTCCAATCATGGCCAAACCACTATTGCAATACACCTTTGAAGCCGCACAAGGCTCACAACATTTAGATAGCATTATGCTCTCTACCGAAGATGATGAAATTTTGCATTTTGCCGACCTTCACCAAATCGATACTCGCTATCGCCGCCCACCACATTTAAGTAGTGATGAAGCACAAACGAATGCCGTTGTGAAAGACTTTCTGCTGTGGCTTGACCGAATGGGAGAAATGCCTGATGTCTTGGTGTTGCTTCAACCTACCTCACCACTGCGATCTGCGGAAGATATTGACCGAGCCGTTGAGCAGTTTTTAGCTGGACAAATGAATTCTCTGGTGAGTGTACATAAGATGAATGAACATCCGTACAAAAGTATGGAGGTGGATCAGAACGGACAGTGGCATTATCTTGCAAAACCGCCAGAAGGGGTAACTCGGCGGCAAGATTATGATGAACGCTTTTTTACCATCAATGGGGCATTATATCTAGTCCGACCAGAATGGTTTTTACAAACGGGTCAACTGGTGAAGGAAGGCGAAACCCAGCTTTTTGAGATCAGTCCTGTGGCGGGCATGGATGTGGATGAGCTGGTGGATGTATTTAAAGTGGAAGCCTATTTAAAAATGCTGGCAAAGTAGGCGAAAATATTAGAAAAAAACAGGGAAAATTTGAAAAAATGCCAGAATTCCCAGTCCTGCTAATGCAAAAGCGATGCAGGACTGGGAATTTTGGGAAAAATTAAGCGTTCTGTGATTCAAGTTGTTGCTTGAGTGTTTCGGCAGCTTCATTTTCCGGTTCAAGTTCAAGGACTTTGTTTAGGGCGTTTATGGCCTCATCTTGAATATTGAGTTTGATGAGGAGTTTGGCGAGTTTGAACCAGGCGCCAGAGTCTTCTGGATAATGGCTGATATAAGTGCTGTATTTATCGAGTGCCAGATCGTTTTGTCCTAAGGTTCCTGCCAAGTCCGCATAGGGAATGAGGTAGTCATCTGAATACTCGATTAAGACTTCTAGTGCATTCAATGCACTTTGGTAGTCTCGTTGTTCTAAAGTGAGTTGTACAATGCGTTTTAAAGCAATTTGTAGTAGGGATCTGTCTTCAATCTGGGTGTAGTTACCATAGGCATTTTCTAAATCACCTTTAAGGTCAGCAATATACCCCATTGCCAGTTTGTACAACTCCTTGGCTTTAAAGCTCTCTTTTTCTTTAAGATAGTCTGCGATTTTTTCCAGCTCTTCCGTTTTGCCTTCATCAAAGAATTGATGGGTTAAGGTATAGACATTACTCAGGCTTTCTGCACTGTCTTTGAGTCTTTGTTCTAATTTAGAGCTACCCGTATTGGTAATTTTCTCTTCAAATTGTTGAATAATTTCTTGAATTTTTTGTTGATGTTCGGGGACGAAGTCTTCTGGGTTAAGATCGTACCATTTCATCCAAGTTAGAATTCGACCCTCTTCATTATGTTGCTTCCAGAAGTTAATTAAAGCATTTAGCTTGGTCTCTCCTTTGGCTTCATCTTTGCGGCTATTGATATGTTTCAAGCCAATATCTAAGTTTTGCAGAATGTTGACAGAAGTTTCGGTAATGGCGGTAAAGAAGTTGGTGAGGTTTTCTTTGATTTCTTCTTCAGTCATCTCGTCTTCTGATAGAGAAGGATCCATGAATTTGGCATAGGCATCAATGGCGTAGTGGTAGATAAATTCCATCGTTTCTAGATGCTTTTTATTGAGCTTGGCTTTGGATTGGGTAATTTTTTTGGTTAGGCTGTCGACCTGTTCAGGGTTGTCAAAAAGTTGTTTGGCAGCATTCAACCCTGTTTCTGCGAGTTGTTGGGTTTGCCTGATTTCTTTACGGAACTTTTGAAGTTGCTTTTTCATCTTGTCATAATGTTTTTGAACCACATTGGGACTGAAGTCTAATTGTGTAGCCATCTTTTCAAGCATTTGGGCTTTTTTCTCAGGGTTACCCAGTTGAACCTCAGTCAACTCAATGTAAGGCACATACTCCATTTCGGCAGATTCTAACCCTAGGTTATAAAATTGTATATCTTGCTCTTTGAGCTGTTTAGCAAGGTGATTCATCTCTTTCATCGCATTGGCAAAGGTGTCATTGGTTTCGGCCAAGCGACCTGAGTTTGTGCGTACTTTTTGTCCGACATCATGAACAAACATTTCGCCTAATTTATTTTCTAGACTGCTGGACTCATGTGTTTGTCCTTCTGCTCCGTAGCAGAAATCTACCCCCAGCAGGTAGATATTAGGACATCCTAGAAAGGCGGCGATGGCGGCCATGGTATTGGTGACTGTAGGGCCGGAAGTTTGAAGGTTGTTGGGTTGATCGACTTCTGCCCAAGGAAAGAGGCGATCGGTATAGCTGTGTACACCTCGCCATTCTGCTAAAAGGCTGTGGTGAGCATAGTTGGTATGAATGAGAATGGACTTTTCACTAAAAGCTTCCATCTGCTTGGTATTGTCATAGCTGACATCATTGGGATCCACGGTGACAATCAGGTCAGGATCAATGCCTTCTTTGAGCAATCGGGCACTGATACGACCAGCTGCGAAGATGAGCATTTTGTCTTTTTGTTCTTTTAACCAAGTAATCCCTTCGTCAAGCGTGGGGCCTCCGCCGAGTAGCAGGGCGGGAATGTCTTTAAAGGTTTTTTCAAATTGGGCGATTGGGTAGAGATTATCGACACAGTTATAGATTTGAGCATTGATAAAGACATTGTTGGTGCGATAGCCCATTTTGTTCTGTTGAAAGCTTCTGAATTCAGCAAGTTTATATTCCCAAGCTTGTGTGTAGTAGTCACACCGTTTATCTAGAACAGAGAGTGAACGCACCAGTTGCATTCGATTGTGAGTGATGTATTCAGGGTAGTCATCTTCAATCTTTTCAAAAGGGGTCTCCATGGTATGAAGATCAATTTTTGAATAGGATTTTCCTTGTTGTTTAAGAAAGTGGATAACTTCTGGTGCTTCAAATACGACGAATTTTTTACTATTGTCTTGGGTGGCAATGTGTTGAAGGAGGGGGAGGAGTAATCCTGAATCCGAGCCAACAATAAAGTAGAGAATTTTTTCTTGTTCAAATGCATCACCAAAGGTTTTTTTTAAAAGAGCTTTGGAACCGATGCTATTAAAAGCTTTTTGGTTAATTTCTTCAAAGTACAGGTCGCCAAAGTTATTGGTTTGGGGGGTGGAAAGTTGAAGTGTTGGCAGTGTTTGTTGCATAGATATGTCCCTAAGTGTCAATTTTCTGGAGAGCTTTATCCGTGAATCCATCTTGTGCAAAGCTCTCTTCTGATATTTGATTTTAAAGGGCTAGCAGCGGTTGTGCCATCTTTTAGCTTAAAAAAATGAAATTTTTATCAAATTTTTGCTAAAGGTTTATCAAGCGTGGTCGTTACAGATTGTGAAAGGGAAGAATTTAGGCTCAAATTATAAAAATACAGAGTCAAATTTTTATCAAACAAAAGGAGATGAGTCATGTCAATGATTATCAACACCAATATGGCATCAGAAAATGCCGTTCGTCTATTAGACCAAACATCCCGCCAGCAAAAAACAGCGATGGAACGCTTAACTTCAGGT
>JALUXI010000139.1 GCA_027019045.1 Piscirickettsiaceae bacterium
ACTCGAACAACTTCGAGCGCTCGAATACGGTCACAAAATCAAAGTCATCGAAAGCCAATGGGACAGCCCAGAAGTCGACCTCCCAGGCGACATCGACATCATGGAAGCCCTCATCCTCACAGGGCATTAACAACCAAACCACACATTACCCCCCAAATTTTAGAAAAATTTTTGCTAATTCCCATACACCTGTGTGGGAATACGCTGGAGTATCAGCTAAATGATTTTCACCTGCTCAGGTTTAATGTCTATAAAATAGCGGTGGCGTTTCAGTTGAGGGTCTTTCTGCCCGATGATGAGCAAGGGTTCGGCTTTGAGAGCAAGTTGCTGTTTGAGAATTTTATTGATTCTGGCCTTTCGTTCTCGTATAAACCCTGCATCCATACCATTCTTTAAAGCATCTTGAGTTTTCTCAATATCCAAACGGTCGCCCACCAGGTTTTCATAAAGGGAGAGGAAAGCTTCTGCATAAGCTTGATCAGGTTCATTTTCAAATGGCGTGATGATGGGTTCTTGTCCCTCTATCTGCCGTTGAATTAACCAGTAGTAAAAGGCAAAGTTAACGGGTGTGAGTTCAACTATTTTATCCTCCACCATCAACTGCATGGCATCAATATCCAAAATCAGCTCAGTCGGGGTCACCTGTTTCTGCAAGAGAGAGACGAGTTCGCTAAAGTCCTCTATCTGATGCACAGGGGTGTCTTTTAATAGATGCCCTAAACGCACAAAGGGAATCAAAGCCAAATCAACCTTGGCATCTTTCTGCTCTAACAAAGCTTGTCCATCACGGCTGCGAATCACGCTTGAGTAGGGTGTGGGATAAAAAAATTGTGGGTGGGATTCAAACACCTCATCCACCAGCACATGAGACAGCTCGTCTTGATCTCGCCCAAAAATGGAGAGGGCATAACCTGCATAAAACCCCATGGTTTTACGACCCCCTGCAATGGAGACATGCAAAATGGCTTCGTCCTCTTCGGTAAAGGAGCGAATCATTTTCATAATCTGGTTTGCCACGGCACTGTTATCTTCTCGGCTGCGAATATCAAATAGTTGTTCGCCTTGATTGTTTTCAATCGTCTCAATATCCGCTTCCACAAACTTTACATTCGGCAAATCATAATCCTGACACAACTTATGAAACCAGCCACCCCCTTCATGAAACAACGCCAAGCGACAAAACTCTGCCCCTTTTGCAGTGGTCAGCACATGAATTTCAGTAGGGATAAAGGGATCCTCTCGGCTGACAAGCGCATACAAAGTTTCAGTCAAAATCTGTGGCGACAACCCTAACACAGAAAAAAGAATGCGTTTGGTGGAAGATGGTTTTTCAGTATGTATTGCAGTGTTCATTGTGTACTCCTTATTTCAATGCCCAACCATTATGACCTAACTCACCCACCCAGTGCCATTTGACAATATTGTCATCCCCCAATCCGCTTTTCGACTGTCATACACTGTGCCTCAATATTGATTGGAGAGAACGATTATGAAATCTGCCATCTATCTATTTTTAATCATGAGTTTAATCATGAGCCGCTCGGTTTATGCGCAAACCCATATTTACACCATCAACCAAGCAGAAGGGCTAGCCAAAGATATTGAAACCGCCTGCGTAAAAGCCAAACAAGCTGCCATTGCACAAGCTAAACAGAGTGCGGCGATTTGGATTTTAAAACAAAACACACTAGAACAGTCAGAAAATGGGCAAAGCTTTAAAAGCCAGACCATTGAACTCAGCGGTGTGCAAGCCAGAATTCTGCCACCTGTTCATGAAAAAATTGATGTAGTTGGCAGACAGAACCGCTGCACCCTCACAGAGATCAATGTTCAGCTAGATGAAGAAGCGCTTGAAGCTCAAAAAGAGATTATCCGCCAAAAAATGCAAGCAGAAAGTGAAAGGCTACAAAAAATTGCGGAATTAAGGGAGCAGGTTCAACACAACGAGCAACGCTATCAAACCATGCTTCAGCAACTTCCAACTCTCTCCATCCGTCCCGTTCAAAGCCAATTTATCTGCCCTGAAGACCAAACCCTTCAAAGCTGCCTAGAAGAAACTCAAGCCAACCTTGAAGAAGAAACCCTCATAAAAACTGCCAACGACCTAAACATCCCTAAAAAATATCTCATTGTACGACTCCTCTCTCCCATTCAAAGAGGCACACCAATCCACAATGTCAATGGAGACACCTACCCCTTTACCACTCAAGGCAAATATGACATTCACCTAATCGATCCTTACAAAAAGGAAAACCAACAAAAACGGAAGCAAATCCAAGCCTTAGAACAAAAAACCTACTATGAAGAAGACGAGGATGAAGACCATAATGAAGATGAGGTGGTAGAAGAAAAGCCTAATGAACCCGATGAACCCATCTACTCTGTC
>JALUXI010000140.1 GCA_027019045.1 Piscirickettsiaceae bacterium
CACGGTCGTCGGTTTTACTGAAATGGCCATCCATAAAACCAGCCCAGTACTTTACCAAGTACTTGGTATTTACCTGCCTTTGATTACCACCAACTGTGCCGTACTTGGTGTCGCCCTACTCAATGTTGGAGAGCAAAACAATTTCCTTGAGTCCGCTTTTTATGGATTTGGGGCAGCCATTGGCTTCTCTTTGGCGCTGATTCTTTTCGCTTCTATCCGAGAACGAGTTGAACATGCCGATGTCCCCACACCATTCAAAGGCGCTCCCATTGCCTTGATTACCGCAGGCCTGATGTCAATTGCCTTTATGGGCTTTGGTGGACTGGTCTAATGCTCAATGCCATTCTCATTTTTCTTGCCCTCTCGCTCGTTTTTGGCTTGTTACTCGGTTATGCCGCCGTCAAATTCAAAGTTGAAGGCGATCCACTCGTTGATCAGATTGATGCCATCCTTCCGCAAACCCAGTGCGGACAGTGTGGCTACCCAGGCTGTCGCCCCTATGCTGAAGCGGTCGCCAAAGGCGAAGCAGAAGTCAACCAATGTATTCCAGGTGGTGAAGAGGTGATGCTCAAAATCGCCGACCTCACAGGACGAGAACCCAAAGAGATGACTGAAACACCAGAACATGAAGGTCGCATCATTGCTTATATCCACGAAGATCAATGTATTGGTTGTATGCTCTGTATTAAAGAGTGCCCTGTCGATGCCATTATTGGCACCACCAAAATGATGCATACGGTGATTGTGGACGAATGCACTGGGTGTGAAAAATGTGTCCCTGTCTGCCCTGTCGATTGTATCGAAATGAAACCGCTAGATGTCACCCCTCAGAACTGGATCTGGCCTGACCCTAAAGAGACGCTTAAACCCCTCCATATTGATCCTTCTTTAGAAGATACAAGCGTATCGGCAGAAAACGCAACTGAAAAAGAGGATAAGGCCTCATGAGCACTCTCTCTTTTAAACAGCAGTTTCAACAAACCCTCTCACCCGTCATTCAAAAACTGGCGCCTATTTTTCCTTACCTCAAGCGCCTACTGAATCGTTTTCATGGCGGCGTCTTTCCTCAATACAAAAAAGAGCTCTCCGCTCGCCATCCTATTCATCCCCTATTCCTTCCTGATGAGCTGATTTTGCCATTACAACAACATGTTGGCCAACCCGCCAAGCCTACGGTCATCCCTGGGGACTATGTGCTCAAAAATCAAAAAATTGCCGAGATTCATAAGGGGCTCGGCGCCCCCATCCATGCGCCCACCTCAGGTACCATTCTCGCTATCGAACCGCGCACCCTACCTCACCCATCAGGTTTAGAAGACATCTGTATCGTTATCAAACCCGACGGCAAAGAAAAAACCATTGAAAATGCTTTAGAAACCGATGGGCAATGGCCTAAAACTCCCAAAGCGCTTAAACAAAAAGTGCTAGAAGCAGGCATCGTTGGGATGGGCGGCGCAGGCTTCCCAACCTATGCCAAAATACCGAATGAAGCAGGCAAAATTCATACATTGCTCATCAATGGCGCAGAGTGTGAACCCTATATCACTTGTGATGATCTGCTCATGCAAACTGAGGCAGATAAGATTTTAGAAGGTGCTCAAATTGTCGCACACGCTCTAGGTTGCCAAAAAATCCTCTGCGGTATTGAAGACAACAAACAAAAAGCCCTCAAAGCGATGCGTCAAGCCGCTGCAAAGTATGACAACCTAGAGATTATCGCCGTCCCCACCGTCTATCCCATGGGTGGACAAAAACAGCTCACCTATCAACTGACGGGTGTAGAAGTTCCCGCCAAAGCCCATGCAGTCGATATCGGCATGCTGATGATGAATGTCGCTACCTTTGCCGCCATTCGAGAGGCCATTATCCACGGCAATCCTCTCACTCAAAGATTAGTCACCGTCACAGGAGAAGGGGTTGCTGAGCCGTTTAATATTCCCGCCCTGCTCGGCACCCCCTTTGACGCACTCGTTCAGCTTGCCAAACCCAAACAACCTATTGATTTCCCTTTGATTATGGGCGGCCCTATGATGGGGTTTGAAGTACAGGACAACCATGTCCCAGTGATTAAAACCACCAACTGTATCCTAACCAACAAACCCTTTATTCCCGAAGTCGTGCTACCCTGTATCCGTTGTGGCGAATGTATGGACGCCTGCCCTGTCAATCTACTCCCTCAACAACTCTATTGGTATAGCCGTAGCGAAGAGTGGGACAAGGTTGAAGCTCACCATGTTTTCGATTGCATTGAATGCGGATGCTGTAGTTTCGTCTGCCCCAGCAATATTCCCTTGGTGCAGTACTACCGTCATGCGAAATCTGAAATCAAACTAGAAAAAGAAGCCAAGCAACTGGCCGAACGCGCTAAGGTTCGCCATGAACAAC
>JALUXI010000141.1 GCA_027019045.1 Piscirickettsiaceae bacterium
GTGGCAGACGGGCGGATTAAAGCCATCTGGATTATGAATACCAATCCAGTGGACTCCATGCCCGATGCCGATGCGGTGCGAGAAGCTTTGCGTAACTGCGAAATGACCATAGTATCCGACTGTATGCAACACACCGATACCACCGAAGTGGCGGATGTGTTGTTGCCCGCCCTGACTTGGGGGGAAACCGACGGCACCGTAACCAATTCCGACCGTACCATTTCTCGTCAACGCAAGTTTATGCAAGGGCCTGAAAATGCCCGTCCTGATTGGTGGATTCTCTGCCAAGTGGCACAGAAGATGGGCTTTAAAGGTTTTGACTACCAAACGCCCGCTGAAATCTTTAATGAACACGCAGCACTCACCGCCTTTGAAAATAACGGTACTCGTGACTTGGATTTGTCAGGCTTGGTTGGTTTGAGTGAAGCGGAATACGACCAGCTCCAACCGATTCAGTGGCCAGTGAAAAAGCCTATCGCTGGACAAGCGCCTCAAGGCACCAAGCGGATGTTCAGTGATGGTTGTTTCTTTACCCCAAGTGGGAAAGCCCAGTTTATCCCCATCACGCCGCAGGCACCTAAGAGCCATCCGACCCCTCATGCCCCCTTTATTTTAAATACTGGGCGAGTACGGGATCAGTGGCACACCATGACCCGTACGGCAAAAACACCTAAGTTAATGGCGCATATCGATGAACCCTTTGTGGCGATTCACCCGCAGGATGCTGAACAGGTTGGCTTGGTCAATGACCAATTGGCTCGTGTTGAAAATGAACTCGGCACCGTGATTGCAAGGGTCAAACTCGATGCAGGACAACGCCTAGGCAGCCTGTTTGTGCCGATGCACTGGACGGCTCAATATGCCAGTCATGGACGAGTCGATACCTTGGTGCGGCCATTTGTAGATCCCATTTCGGGACAGCCCGAGTCCAAGCACAGTACGGCCGCCATTCGTCCCTATGCTGCCAAATGGTATGGCTTTATTTTGGCCAAACACTCCATCAATACCGATGTGATTGGGGGGTATTGGGTCAAAATCAAAGGCAAGCAGTTCTACCGTTATGAGATTGCGGGAGAAGAAGCCATTGAAAACTTTGCCGATTGGTCTAAAGCCATTTTGCAAGACTTGGCAGAGGGTGCAGAACGCATTGACTATGAAGACCCTGCTCAAAATCGTTACCGCACCGCTTTAGTCAAAGACAACCGCTTGCAAGCAGCCCTCTTTGTCGCCCCGACGCCAGAGCTTCCCCCCAGAAGTTGGTTGGGGAGCTTGTTTGCTGAAGGTGAGCTGGACAATAAAACCCGCTTGAATCTGCTGGCAGGTCAGCTCTCAGGGGCAAAAGACGAAGGGCGAATCATCTGCTCCTGCTTTGGGGTCGGCATCAATACCATTATGGAGGCGATTCAAAAAGATCACCTCACCAGCGTAGAGGCCATCGGTCAAGCCCTCAAAGCAGGCACCAACTGCGGCTCCTGCATCCCAGAACTCACCGAGATTCTAGAGAGCTGTAAAGACCAAGTGAAAGCTTTGTAAAAAAACACCAAGAAAAACCTTAAAGAAAGCCAAAATCCCCAGTCCTGTATCCTTTTTAGGGTTTTTCTGGTTTTCTGCGTCTGCGACTGAGTCCGTTACAATGGCTTGATTTTTCGTAGTACAAAGGCTTCAGCGGTTTTGTAATCGCTGATAGAAGTGTTGAGGTCGCGGAGGCGTCCCGTTTCGATATTGTAGATGAGACCATGAATACTGAGCGGTTGTCCATCACGCCATGCTTTTTGCACCACAGGGATATGGCAGATATTTCTGACCTGCTCAATCACATTCACTTCACACAGTTGGTTTGAAATCTCAGTATCGGAGAGTTCTTTAAGATTGATGCGGAGTCGAGAGTGGTATTTTTTTATTGGCCGAATCCAGTGCTCCACCATATCAGGAGCAGGCTGTGGACTCAGGGCGGCATTCACGCCTCCACAGCCATAATGCCCATTGACAATAATATGCTCTACTTTCAGCACCTGCACCGCATACTCAATCACGGACAGCACATTCATATCACTGGAGTTGACCAAGTTGGCGATGTTACGGTGAACAAAAACTTCACCTGGTGCCAAACCGACCAGTTCATTGGCGGGCATACGGGCATCGGAGCAGCCAATCCAGAGGTATTTGGGGGTGTGCTGCTTGGCAAGTGTCTGGAAGTGTTGAGGATTTTGGGCAGTCATCTTGTCTGCCCAGCGGCGATTATTTTCCAGTAGGGGTTGTAAAGCGGGGTGCATCTTCTAAGACTCCGTGGTTGATTTTGGGGTGAATTTTAGCAAAATCAGCACCAAAATAACCCCGAGAAGAAAGGCAGCGGCGAGAAAAGGCCAAAGTTCTGTCAAAATTTC
>JALUXI010000142.1 GCA_027019045.1 Piscirickettsiaceae bacterium
TCTGTAACTGTGCAGGGGAAAACGGTTCGGAAAAAGGAGCCAAATGTTCACTCTCTGGTGAAGTAAAACGCCCTAGTGCTTGATAACGACTTAGCTCATAAAAAGCTTCAATCAACTCCGCCAGCAGCGTTTCATAATTCGTTCCTTGTAATGCCAATTGCTGCATCAACGCCATCACTTCATTCGGAGAGGCGTCCGCCAACACTTGCAAAACCTGCACAATAAAATCTTGGCTCACCAGCCCCAGCATCGCCTGCACCGCTTCAGCACGCACTTCCCCGCCGCCATAGGCAATGGCTTGATCCAGCAGGCTCAAACTGTCTCGTGCAGAACCATCGGCACTTTTGGCAATCATTGCCAAAGCCGCCTCTTCAAAAGGAATCTGCTCCTGCTGCAAAATAAAGGCTAAATGCTGCTGAATCTGCTGTGGGGTAAGACGCATCAGATTAAACTGCAGACAGCGGGATAAAACGGTCACAGGCAGTTTATGCGGATCAGTGGTCGCCAACAGGAACTTCACATGCTCGGGTGGTTCCTCAAGCGTTTTGAGCAGGGCATTGAAGCTGCTCTTGGAGAGCATATGCACTTCATCAATCAGATAGACCTTATAACGCCCTTGCGTCGGGGCATACTGCACATTGTCCAAAATCTCACGAGTATCTTCGACCTTGGTGCGAGAGGCCGCATCCACCTCAATCAAATCGACAAATCGCCCTTCATCTACCGAACGGCAGACACTACACTGACCGCAGGGGGTTGAACTAATACCTTGTTCACAGTTGAGTGCCTTGGCAAAGATACGAGCAATCGTGGTTTTTCCAACCCCACGGGTGCCTGTAAACAGATAAGCATGGTGCAACCGCCCTTGATCCAAAGCATTAGACAAAGCTTGCAGGACATGGGATTGTCCGACCAGTTCAGAGAAGTTTTTAGGACGCCACTTACGGGCTAAAGCGATATAACTCACAGAAATTGCCGTTGAATAAAATGGAATAATTGTAACGGATTTAAGATGTGGATGCCGAGGTAAAACGAAAGAAAGGGTGGCAGCCCTACCCGCCTGACCTTGGCGCACGAATCAGCTGGTACCGTTGCTTCCTTCCGGATCTGGCGGGGTTCCCAGCCTATCGTCGCAAGGGGACGGATAGCGCTACCATAGACAATCAGAGTGATACTCTGAAAGAAAAAGCATTATAAGGCAGCCCAGAGTTGAAGTCAAACCACCCTAGACTGATTAAATAGAAGGACAAAACAAACCCTCAGAAGCCAAAGAATTTAATCAGCACTACCCTGGACAGGCAATCAAAGCAAACGGGATTTTTAAGATATCCATTATCGGTGGATAAATCAGCCCCAGCGGAAATAAGATACCAACAATAATCAAAAACCATTTCTGGTAACTTTCGAGCCAATTCCAACGCATCTGTATTTCTTCTTTCCAAGTCATGCCAACTCCTTTTTGTTACAACATAACGACCCAGTTGACGCCGTAACTGCTCAGATTGCCCCTGAAATTCGTCAATTCAAGGCGGAATGTTCGTTCCGTAAATAACCATTTTCCAACGCAAAAGTGGCGGATTTCAGGGGTAAGCTGAGTCGTTAGATTACAGCAACATCTCCTTGGCCTCTTCAATGGAAGTAACCAAACGGTCAATATCTGCTCGGTTATTATAAAGACCGAGAGAAGCGCGAACCGTTGCAGGGACATCAAAATGTTGCATTACGGGCATGGCGCAATGGTGACTGGCTCGTACGGCAATCCCATCTTGATCCATGAGCGTTGCTAAATCATGGGGGTGTGCCCCGTCAATCACAAAAGAGATGACACCGCCTTTTTGCGCAGCTTCTCCAATAATGCGTAAGCCATCAATCTGCTTTAACTGAGCGGTCGCATAGGCAAGCAACCCATTTTCATAGGCAGCAATTTTATCCCGTCCAACCGCATGCATAAAATCCATCGCTGATGCCAAACCAATGGTGCCTTCAATATTGGGCGTACCCGCTTCAAATTTATAGGGCAGCACATTGTATTCGGTCTTATCAAAAGTGACGGAGTAGATCATATCTCCGCCCCCTTGATAAGGCGGCATCGCTTCTAAAATTTCCTCTTTGGCGTACAACACGCCAATCCCCGTTGGGCCATACATTTTATGTCCCGAAAAGGCAAAGAAGTCACACGCTAAATCCTGCACATCAATCGCCATATGTGGCACCGATTGTGCGCCATCCACCAAAATCTTCGCCCCAAATTGATGAGCAATCGCCGCCATCTCTTTCACAGGATTGAGCGTCCCCAACGCATTAGACATATGAACGACAGAAACCAACTTCGTACGATCACTCATCATGCCCTTCATCGCTTCCAAGCAAATCTCGCCTCGA
>JALUXI010000143.1 GCA_027019045.1 Piscirickettsiaceae bacterium
AGCGGTAACCTTCCAAATCAAAATATTTTAAGTCCTCCACCTGCTCAATGCGGTTCACTGCCGCATACCGAGCCATCAAGCCACGCGCTTTTTTGGCGTAGAAGCTAATGATTTTATATTGCCCGTTTTTCCAATCTTTAAAGACAGGCGTAACCACCTCTCCCTTTAAAAGCTTGGGTTGTACTGCTTTAAAGTACTCATTGGAAGCCAAGTTCACCAAGGCTCTTTCACCCCCCTTTTCTGCTTCCACATCCAGAGCCTGATTGAGCTTTTGCGTGATCAAATCTCCCCAAAAAGCATACAGATCCTTGCCTCGCTCATTCGATAATTTGGTGCCCATTTCCAAACGGTAAGGGAGCATTTCATCTAATGGACGCAAAAGCCCATACAACCCCGACAAAATCCGCAGATGATTCTGCAAATAAAGTATCGACTCCGTATTTAAATGCTCCGCATCTAAACCTTGATACACATCCCCCTTGAACATAAACAGTGCAGGCTTAGCTTTATCCTCAGGAAAAGGGACTTGCCAAGCTTGAAAACGCTCATAATTAAGTTCTGCCAGCTTTTCACTGAGGTGCATGAGCTGAGCAATCTCCTCAGGCCCAATCTGTTTCAAAGCTTGAATCAACTTTTCAGCCTCCGCCAACAGTTCAGGACAGGTCGTTTTCAATCGCTCATCCTGAGGCTGCCAAGGCGATTCATCTAACTTTTTGGCAGGTGAGACAACCATCAACATCTTCCAATCCTCTTTTCATTCAAGTAGCGGAAATTATGACACAAAAAAAGGGCCGAAGCCCTTTTGTAACGACTCAGTTGACACCGTAACTGCTCAGATTGTCCCCTGAAATTCGTCAATTCAAGACGGAAGTGGTGGATTTCAGGGGTGAGCTGAGTCGTTACACAGTTAAATCCGTTTAACAGTCACCATCTTCATCTTTTGTTGGATCATACCCTTCAGATGCAGCTGGTGCTTGCTTAACTTCACCCGCTGGGGCTTTAGCATGCTCAACTTGGGTTTGTACCCCTTGGCTTTCGCTGCCTTTATCAGAACAAGCGGTTAATGACAATGCCAAAAAGGCGGCTGAAAATAGTGCAACTAACTTCATTTTAAACTCCTTATAATGAAGCAGGTGTTAAACCCGCTTCCTCTAAAAAATGACGAATCGTCACAATCTCTTCCTTGGAATCGATTTCGTGACCATGATGAGGCAGCCCAAATACTGCTTCTTTATCATTCAAAATGACCTTAGCTTTATTGGCTTTAGTAATCTCCACTTCTGCACCATAATGCTCTAAAGCGTGCTGCAAAGCTTTCCAGTCAATGTTGCTTGAAACGGGATGAGCAAAGACTTGCTCAATAACTTTTTTATGTTTCATCAGATACTCTCACACATTAGAATTCTATTAAATAACTCACCCATTCTATAACCTTCATTTACAAACATCAACCTTGATTCACGCTTTCTAACCGTTCCAGCGTCCCCACATCTGTCCAAGCCCCATAATAACACTCTCCACTCACTTGTCCTGCCAACATTGCTTGACGCAAAAAAGGCGCAAGCTTTAAGAATGCCAATGGCGTATTCGCCAATAAATCTTTATGCAACAGACTCACCCCCGAAAAAGTCAAATCGCCTTGTGGCAGCACACGCCCATTTTCCAATCCAAAATCGCCTTTTGCCTGATACTCGGGCTTCGACACCAATACGAGATGTGCCAAATCCCCTTCCTGCAAACCCTGCTGTATTAACATCTCAAATGGGTAATCTGTCCACACATCACCATTGACCACCAAAAAATCCTCTCTTTGCTCGGTCAAAATCGGCAATGCCTGAATAATTCCACCAGCCGTTTCATAACCGCCTGGTGGTTCAGGCGAATACACAATCTTTACCCCCCATGTTGGGCCATCACCCAGTGCTGCTTCTAATTTTTCGCCCAACCAAGCATGGTTAATCACCACCTCTTCCACCCCTGCTTTCGCCAACCTTTCAAGGTGGTAAACAATCAATGGTTTGCCATGCACTTCAACCAATGGTTTGGGCAGTGAGTCCGTTAAAGGTCGCAGACGATTGCCTCGTCCCGCCGCTAAAATCATCGCTTTCATTTTGGGTTCAGTCATGAGACGACTCCAAAGCAGGCATCACTCTGTTTTCCAATAAACGCACTAAAGGGAAAAATTCACGATATTGCTGCCCCACCTCATACAGATACTGCACTGTATTCGGAATATCTGCCAAATACCCCGCTTTGCCATCACGATGATACAGACGCGCAAAAATCCCCGCTGCCTTTAAATGCCGCTGCATCCCCATCCAATCCATCATTTTTTGAAACGCAAACCAATCTTTTTTCTCAAAATCCCCAGTCCTGCGCTCAATCAAGGCCAAAAAATAGAACCTTTGCCACTCCACCACCTGTTCTGCAGGCCAGCGTTGATAACAGTCTCGTAATAACGAAATGGCATCATAGGTCAAGGCACCCTGCACCGCATCTTGAAAATCAATCACGCCGAGTGAACCATCGGATAGCACCATCAAATTTCGAGAGTGGTAATCTCGTAAAACAAAGGTTTGAGGCTGTTGTAAGGCATTCTGCACTAGCAACTGTGTCATCTGTTGCCAAGCGACTTGTTCTTGATCATTTAGCGATAGTTGCAGATGTTCTTTCAATAACCAATCGGTAAACAATGCCATCTCTTGTTGTAATAGCGCCGCATCATATTGAGGTAAACTGACCGTATCCTGTGGTTTGGCTTGGCGCTGTAAATCCACCAAAATCCTCAATGCCTGGCGATAAAACGCATCCACCTCTGTTTCTGTGGCTTGCTGCAAACGGTCTGCTAGAGTCTCTTTGCCAAGATCTTCTAACAATAAAAAACCTTGGGACAAATCCTGTGCCTCAATCTCAGGCACCCGCACCCCTAAAGCCCGTAGCTGCCGATCCACCTTGACAAAAGGACGGCAATCTTCCTTATCAGGCGGCGCATCCATCACAATTCTGCTCTTGTCTTCACAATGCAAACGAAAATATTGTCGAAAACTCGCATCACTCGATGCAGGTTCTGGCGTTGAGCAGGCTTGCTGCGACAACGACGGCAAAGTGTGCAGCCAAGACTGCATCTGTTCAAATCTTTTATCCAAAACCTTATCCACTAAAAATAGTAAAATGTGAATTTTAAACGCAACTGAAATACCGATAAAGGCAGAATGTCCATTAAAGCCGTTTTTTCCTCCATTTTCCCAGTCCCGATGCAATCCATCCTCTTGGTACTATTAGGATTCACGCTACTCAACACCACAAAAGCGGCACCCATTTTGCAAGATCAAGCGGGCAATATTCTATTTTGCCGTCCAGAGTGTCAACCACAACTGATTACGCCCATCCAACCCACGCCGCCAAAACAGCCTGTGCAGTATGATCTTTATGGTGACACCCTGAAACAATGGGCACCCAAAACCTTTTCTCTAACAGGCAACACCCAGCTACTCGCCCCTAACAGAGTGGTATTGGCAGACAGGCTCCATTTCAATCAAGCTGCGAAACTGGCACAGGCTTTTGGTCATGTTCGCCTCATTCAGCCCGACCTTCTGCTCACCGCTGATACGCTTACGCTTGATCAACGCCGTCAAAAAGCCCTTTTCTCGAAAGCCCTCTATCAACTACTGCCCAGCCGTGGTTATGGGCAAGCGGCAAAAATCCAGATTGATCAACACCGCCAAATCTCTATTCTCACCGATGCCAGCTTTACCACCTGCCCCCTTCAAGGCGGCGTCCCCATTAAAAATGGTACCCTCTATCAACCGCAATACACCCATCAAGTGGCATGGGAACTGCATAGTAAACAGATCAAATTAGATAGTAAAAAACGCCGAGTCTATGGTCGCCATACTTGGCTTAGCTTCTACGGTGTTCCCATTTTCTACACCCCCTACTTTAACTTTTCGCTCGAAGACCGAGACAGTGGACTGCTTTTCCCTCACTTTGGTGTCATGCGTTCCATCAACAAAGACTCCCCCATCGCCTACTGGCAACAACCCTACTACTTCAACCTCGCCCCCAATTACGATGACACCTTGAGCCTGCTTGCCATGCAAGAAAGGGGGCTACTGCTGGATAATGAATTCCGCTACCTTAACCGCATTCACCAAGCCACCCTAACGCTTTCGGGTATCCACGATAACCTCGTTGCCAAAGAAGGATTACTCTATGCCCTTAGCAATGGGCAAATACTTCAAGGCGAAAAACAGCCGCAACGCTGGCGAGCAAAACTGGAGGCGACCCAACACTGGAATGCCCATTGGCAGAGTGAAATCAACTGGCAAAAAACCTCAGATGTCGCCTTTTACAGCGACTACCCGATTGAAAGCGGTCTCACCACCGCCACCGATGTTGAGCGACACGCCAAACTGCATTACAGCGAAAACTTTTTTAAAGGTCAGCTCGATGGCAGCCTCACTGTTTCCGACCACCTTCGCCTTCGCAAAGATGCCCCCTACAACTATGAAAGAAAACCCAGCCTCACTTTAAACTACGCCCAACTGCTCACCCCCCACACCCAAGGCAATCTGCTAGCGGATATTACTGAGTTTCAACTCAGCCACCCCGCCCTCAATCGCCCTGAAGGGATTCGTCAAGCCTTGCAACCGACGCTGCATTATCGCCTTGCCAAACCCTACGGCTACCTTGAGCCACAGCTCAAACTCAATGCCCTACAATACCAACTGGAAAACCAACAAGACCCAGACCCCATTTTTGTGCCGCAATATGCCTTAAAAGGCGGACTTACATTTGAACGCACTCTGAATTGGCAAGACACCCCCCTCACCCAGACCCTCGTACCAGAACTGCAGTGGCTTTATGTCCCTTATATCGACCAACAGCAAAATCCCCTGTTTGATACCCAGCCGCTCAGTCTCAACTTCTCCAACCTCTATGCCTTAAACCGCTTCAGCGGTTTTGACCGCATTGGCGACACCCACCAACTCACCGCCACCCTCACCTCCGAAATCTACAACCGCACCCACAGCCACCAATTTAAAGTCGCCCTAGGGCAGATTTTCTATTTTGCCGACCGCAAAGTGACACTGAACAACACCCCACCTGAAACCGCCCCTCTTTCCGATTACTACACCCAACTCAGCTACTTCACCCCCTTTTGGCAACTCAGCAATACCAGCCAGTGGCAAAGAGACACCGCTGCCTTGGATGCCAGCAATACCCGTTTACAACTCCAACTGCCACCCAAACTCACCCTACTCTTGAGCAATCAAGCCGCTAACCTCACCCGTCCGAGCCAGAAAACCGAATCACTCTCAGGCGGCCTCCTTTGGCAACCCCTTGACCAGTGGCGATTTGGCATTTACCAACAATATAACTTCACCGACAACCTCAAAACCGACAATGAGTATGCCGTGCAGTACAATAACTGCTGCTGGTCGGCCGAACTCTCACTTCACGAGCAACAACTGCAAAATGGCGTGTATAATTACGGCTTTAAACTGGTCGTCGAATTTAAAGGGCTTAGCACCCTTGGTACCCCATTTAATAAACGCCTACAACAAAAACTCAACTTTTAAAGATGCGAACTTCTATGAAAAAACCTGCTTCCGCCCTGCTTCTCCTCTCCCTTTTTTGGCTTCAGCCCGCCCTGTCCAAAGAGACGCATCATCTTGACAAAGTCCCCGCCGATGCACAGTTACTCGACCGCATTGCCGCCATCGTGAACGACGATGTCATCTTGTTCAGCGACCTGAAAGCAGCCTTGGCCAAAACCCAAGCTGAATTAGCGACCAAAGGGATTGCCATCCAAGACCCGCTGGCACTTGAAAGAAAAGTCCTCGATAGTTTAATTCTGCAGAAACTTGAGCTGCAAAAAGCCAAACAGCTTGGCATCACTGTCACCGATGATGAAGTGGCAGAAGCGCTCGCAAAAATTGCCAAACAGAATGGTCTCACCCTTGAACAACTCCAAGCCACCCTCAATCGCCAAACACCTCATGGCTTTATCACCTTCCGTGATCAAATTCGCCAACAGCTGCTGCTTGAAAAACTACAACAAAAAGTCGCCCTCTCCCAAGCTCAAGTGACCGAAGAAGAGATTGATAACTACCTTCAAAGAAGCCAACTTCAACAGAATCACTGGACCTATCATCTCGGTCACATCATGCTCGCCCTGCCAGAATCGGCCAATGCGGAGCAACGCAAACAGCTGAAAAGACAAATGGAAGTCATTCGCCAAAAACTCCTTGCAGGTGAAGATTTTAGTCAAATTGCCGTACGCTTCTCTCAAGGCAGCAAAG
This sequence comes from Piscirickettsiaceae bacterium, assembly GCA_027019045.1. Classification (GTDB taxonomy): domain Bacteria; phylum Pseudomonadota; class Gammaproteobacteria; order Thiomicrospirales; family Thiomicrospiraceae; genus JALUXI01. Next base: position 6,306 of record JALUXI010000143.1, read on the forward strand.
CGCTTCAGGGTGGAGATTTAGGCTGGCTCGACTATGAACAGATGCCCACCTTCTTTGCCAAAGAAGTCACCCAACTGCAACCAGGCGAGATTAGTCCCATTATTCGCAGCCCCGTGGGCTTCCACATCATTAAGCTGCTCGGTAAAAAAGCCAAAGACGCTCAAGCTAATACCAACTCTCGTGAAGCCGCCCTGCAAACCCTCCGCTTGCAAAAAGCCAATGAAGTGTTAGAACTCTGGCTCAAACAGCTACGAGATGAAGCCTTTGTCGACATCAAACTCCCCGAACTTAAAAAATCGACCACCGAGAAAAAATAAATGCAAAATGCTCAAAATTCCCAGTCCTGCCCCCTTGATTCGATTGCTCGTTTTGTCATAACCTCGGGTGAACCTGCAGGCGTGGGACCTGATTTAGTCTTGGCACTCAGCCAACAAGCTTGGTCGCAACAACTGGTAATCATTGGCAATGAAGCCCTTCTAAAAGAGAGAGCCGAACAACTCAATCTGCCAATTCAAATTCGTCCCTATGACCCAAGCCAACCTGCTCAACCCAGCCAAGCGGGTGAACTCACTCTGCTCGACCTCCCTTTAAACGCCCCCGTCACCGCTGGACATTTAAATGTGCAGAATGCAGATTATGTGATTCAGATGCTGCATCGGGCGATTGAGGGTTGTCTGCAAAACGAATTTCAAGCGATGGTCACCGGCCCGATTCACAAAGGTATTATCAATGAAGCAGGGCTTCCCTTTAGCGGGCATACCGAACTGCTGGCAGAACGCAGTGGCGCTGAGCAGGTCGTCATGATGCTCGCCACACCAGGTTTAAGAGTCCCACTGGTCACCACCCACCTTCCCCTGCGTGAAGTGCCTGATGCAATTACTCAACCACTACTCACTTCTGTCATTCGCACACTCCACCAAAGCCTCACTCAACAATTTGGTATTGCCCATCCCACCATTTTTGTGGCAGGCTTAAACCCTCACGCAGGTGAAGGCGGCCACATGGGGCGAGAAGAGATTGAGGTGATCGACCCTGTACTAGCACAACTCCGAGCAGAAGGCATGCACTTAATCGGCAGCCTGCCTGCCGACACCCTGTTTACCCCAAAATATATGGACAAAGCGGATGCCATTTTGGCAATGTACCATGACCAAGGTCTGCCTACACTGAAACATGTCGGCTTTGGCAAGGCGGTCAATGTCACGCTGGGTTTACCTTTTGTACGCACCTCCGTTGACCACGGCACCGCTTTAGATATTGCAGGCACAGGCAAGGCCGATGTGAATAGCTTTCTCTATGCCATAGAAGTGGCACAACAGATGACCGTTGGAGGCACAGCACAATGAGCCATCAACATAAAAAACGCTTTGGACAGAACTTCCTCAATAACCAACAGATTATCGACTGCATTGTACGAGCCATTCATCCCAAGCCCACCGATCACATGGTGGAAATCGGACCAGGTGAAGCCGCTCTGACCGCACCCTTACTCAAGCAGGTTCGTAAACTCGATATTATAGAAATCGACAATGACCTGATTGCTCCTTTAACCCAAAAGTTCGGCCACCTTCCCGCCTTTCATTTACATCATACCGATGCCCTGTCGTTTGATTACGCCAGCTTGCTAGAGGCTCCTAATGAAAAAGTACGCGTGGTCGGCAATCTGCCCTACAATATTTCCAGCCCGCTGATTTTTCATCTACTCACCTATGCTGAACGGATTCAGGATATGCACTTTATGTTGCAAAAAGAGGTGGTGGATCGAATGACTGCTGAACCAGGCACCAAAACCTATGGGCGATTAAGTGTCATGCTGCAATACCGCTGCCAAGTGCAGTTCCTGTTTAAAGTGGGACCGAAAAACTTTACCCCACCGCCCAAAGTCGATTCAGCCATTGTCCGTCTCATTCCTTATGATACCTTGCCCTATCCTGCTGAAAACGCCGAACACTTTGCCCAACTGGTTAAAGCCGCCTTTGCCCACAAACGCAAAACACTGCGCAATAACCTAAAAGGCTTACTGACGGCTGAGCAGATTGAAGCCGTCGGCATTGACCCAGGCGGTCGTGCCGAACAGCTACCCGTTGCCGACTTTGTTACCCTTGCCAATGCATATACTGCCTATAAACAGCAGGAGCAAACTTAATGGCGACTTACTTAATCGGCGACCTGCAAGGCTGTTTTGATCCATTGCAACAGCTGCTCGAACAACTCGATTATGACGAGGAGAAAGACCAGCTCTGGTTTGCGGGTGATATTGTGAATCGAGGCCCCCAGTCACTTGAGTGTTTGCGTTTTGTCAAACAGACCGTTGAAGCGGGAAAAGGCAAAATGGTGCTAGGCAATCATGATTTCCATCTGCTTGCCACCTATGCAGGCTTTCACCGCTTTCACTCCAAATCCGACACACTCGATCAAGTCCTAGAAGCCCCCGACTGTGATAAACTGGTCGATTGGCTGAGACAACAGCCCTTGATGGTAACCCATGAACTGCTACACGCAGTGATGGTGCATGCAGGCATCCCGCCTCAATGGAGCATTACCCAAGCCCAAAACTATGCCAAAGAGGTGGAAAAAGCACTGCATAAAGACGATTGGCAAATCTATGTTAAAAATGAACTCTGGGGCAGTGAACCTCGCACTTGGTCGGACACCCTACAAGGCTACGATCGCTTACGGTATATCGTCAATGCCTTTGTCAGAATGCGTTACTGCGATGCCCAAGGCACCTTAGACTTTGAACTCAAATCCAGCCCAGACAGTGAAACGGCTCAACAAAGCCCTTACAAACCTTGGTTTGTCTTTCCCAACCGTAAAAACAAAGATTATGAAATCTTCTTTGGACACTGGTCAACCCTCGGGGCGGTTGATGCCTATCATGTGCATGCACTGGATACAGGGTGCCTCTGGGGCGGACAACTGACCGCCTACCAACTTGAAACCCAACAGCGACACACCGTAAAATGCCAAGCTTATAAAAAACCCAAAAAAGCTCAAAAAAACAAAAAAGAAAAATTAAAGAAGAAATAGTCTATGAGTGATACGCCTGAAGCCATCCAAATGGAACTGACAGAGGAAGAAAAACAGAAAGCCAAAAACCTGATTCCTTCTGCCGAGGAGATGTTAGAGCGGCTTTATGCAGTGGATATTGAAGCGTTTGACTTAAAAACCGTAACCTTAGAAATGATGGGCAATAAAGCTTGGATATTCGTTTCCATTCTGCCTATTTCAGCGATTCTACTCGCACTCTTTACCTTTCTTGGGAGCTACTTCAGCGGTCACATCATTATCAGCTTTATCTTCTCCGCCATGCTAGTCTACACCTTTGGGCTGGTCATGGGACATTATGAGCGCCACTATAAACAGCTCGCCTTTGCCGAAATCATGCGTCGCATTGCCGAAACCGAGGGCGAATTTGGACTGCTGATTCACTTTAAAGATTTCCTACCGCCTAAATATCGATACCTGATTCACTGCCTAAAAAAAGGCGTTTACACCTATATCAAACAGTACCAAAACGCCATTCTGCTACTCCAAACCAAGCTTGATCCAGATAAATTTACCCGCATCTGGTATCTGAAATATCCAGACATTGCCCCTGAAGAGCAGAAAGAAGAGGGGGAAGACGAAGAGATAAGCTAATCTCTTCTGTTCATCTCTGCTGGCTTACCCTTTTGTTTACCCTTTTGTTTACCCTTTTATTTACCCTTTATTCACGCCCGCACACTTAGGCGAAGCAGGCGCCTGCTCCACCGCCTGCCATTCATCAGGCGTATAGGTATGCAATCCCAATGCATGAAACTGCTGCATCAACTCCCCTAAAGCTCGATAAACTGCCTGCTGGCGTTTGACCTTAGACAAGCCATCAAACTGACTAGAAACCAGCACGACCTTAAAATGACTCTCAGTCGCAGGCCCCGCATGCATATGGCTCTCATTTTCCACCAGTAGTTCTTCTGGCTGAAAATTGTCTTGTAAAATTTGTTCGATTTGCTGATGTATGCTCACTTTTCACTGTTTCCTTTTGCTAGAATGAGCGCTTTGCATGAGTGAGTCATGAGATAAAAGAGGTAAAATTGCTCGAATCGAGACGAAAAACGGATAGCCAGTGCCAAGTTTTTCAATGAAGAATTAGAGAATTTTAGCCTTGTTTATCCGCGTAGCCACCTCATGCAATACGCTCAGAATAAATAGTTTTTTAAATCAATCAAGGAGAACCCTCTATGGCAAAAATTACGGTATTAGGGCAAGGCGAATGTGAGTTTGATGGACAATTTTCAATGCTCGAAGCATTGGATGAATGCGGCTTTGATATGCCTTATAGCTGCCGAGGCGGAAGTTGTGGTGCCTGTGCGGTACGACTCGTATCTGGCGAAGTAGAAAAAATCCAAGACACCGCTTACGAAACCCAACCTGGCGAAATCCTCACCTGCAGCACCATCCCACTCACCGATGTCACCATCGAATTGATCTAAACACAACAACCTTTGAAAGCGAAAAGCGCCAAAAAACCTAAAATCCCCAGTCCTGCATGACTTAACTGCTTGCAGGACTGGGGATTTTAGAAAAATAGCTGGAAAAGTGTTTTAAAACCTCTAAAACTTTCGTCACTGCTCAGATTACCTCTGAAATTCGTCAATTCAAGGCGGAAAATGTTCATTCCGTAAATGACCATTTTCCAACGCAGAAGTGTCGGATTTCAGGGGTAGGTGAGCTGAGGAGTGACAAATTTTAGCCTTTGAGTTTGGCTTTTAACAACTCATTCACTTGTGCAGGGTTAGCTTGACCTTTGGAGGCTTTCATCACCTGCCCGACAAAGTAGCCAAACAACTTCTCTTGCCCATTGCGATAGGCTTCAACCTGCTGGGCATTATTTGCCAAGACTTCATCCACCATTGCTTCAATCGCACCGCTATCGGTAATCTGCTTCAAGCCTTTGGCTTCAATAATCTCATCGGCACTGCCTTCACCTTGCCAAATTGCTTCAAAGACCTGTTTCGCCAATTTGCCTGAAAGCGTGTTATCCACCAATCGCTGGAGCAGCTCTCCCAACTGTTGCGGTGAAACTGGACTTTGTGCCACTTCTAGCTCCGCTTGGTTCAAGGCTTTAGACAACTCACCCATCACCCAGTTGGCACAGAGCTTGGCGTGTTCTTTACCCACACAGCTGACTACCGCTTCAAAATAGTCACCCATAGGACGAGAAGCCGCTAAGAATTCGGCATCATAGGTAGAAAGACCATATTCGGTTTCAAATCGTCCTCGTTTCTGATCAGCCAATTCAGGCATTTCCGCCCGCACTCGTTCAATCTGTTCATCGGTGATTTTAACGGGCAGCAGGTCGGGATCAGGGAAGTAGCGGTAATCGTTCGCTTCCTCTTTGGCACGCATGGAACGAGTCACCCCTTCATCTGCATTAAACAGACGGGTCTCCTGCACCACTTGACCACCACTTTCTAGTACCTCTATCTGACGCTCGATTTCATACTCGATGGCCTGCTCAATAAAGCGGAAGGAGTTGATATTTTTCAGCTCTGCTCGAGTTCCTAGAGGATCACCTGGACGGCGAATCGAGACATTGCTGTCCACACGGAAAGAGCCTTCTTGCATATTGCCGTCACAAATATCTAGATACTGCACCAGCTCATGAATCTTTTTCGCATAGGCCACCGCTTCCTGTGCTGAACGCATATCGGGTTCAGACACAATCTCCAATAACGGCGTGCCTGCACGGTTCAAATCAATCCCTGTCATCCCAGGCACAATATCATGCATCGATTTCCCCGCATCCTCTTCCAAATGCGCACGGGTCACTCGAATGATTTTGGTTTCGCCATCGACTTCAATCTCAACCTTGCCGCCTTTGTCCACGATAGGCAGGTCAAATTGTGAAATCTGATAACCTTTCGGTAAGTCGGGATAAAAATAGTTTTTGCGGGCAAAGACAGAGGCTTGTCCAATTTCTGCCCCAATCGCCAAACCAAAACGAATCGCCATATCGACCACGCCATGATTCAACACTGGCAAAGCCCCTGGCATGGCGGCATCGACGATGCTGACCTGCGTATTCGGTTCTGCACCATAAGCCGTTGAGCTACCAGAGAAAATCTTAGACTGAGTTTTTAACTGGGCATGAATTTCTAGCCCGATTACCACTTCCCAACTCATGCGTTTTCCTCCTCTGCGTCGGCTCCATAACCTGCTGGCATCTTAGTGTGCCAATCGGTGGCTTGCTGATATTGATATGCCACATTTAATAATTTTGCCTCACTAAAGTAAGGTCCCACCAAGTGCAAGCCAACAGGTCGCCCATCCACAAACCCCGCAGGAACAGACATGGCAGGCAAGCCTGCTAAATTTACAGGAATGGTGTAGAGGTCTGCCAGATACATACTCACAGGGTCATCGCTCTTCTCACCCAAATTAAAAGCAGGTGTCGGTGCTACAGGCCCCACAATCACATCACACTGTTCAAAGGCGTTAATAAAGTCATCTCGCACAATACGACGCAGTTTTTGAGCTTTTAAGTAATAAGCATCGTAATAACCCGCGGATAAGGCGTAGGCGCCTACCATAATCCGCCGCTGTACTTCCGCCCCAAAGCCTTCCGTACGGCTACGGCGATATAAATCTTCTAAATCTTGTGGATTCTCGCAACGGTGTCCATAACGCACGCCATCAAAGCGAGATAGGTTGGAAGAGGCTTCTGCAGGGGCTAAAACATAATAACAAGGTACCGCCAAATCCTTATTTGGCAGGCTGACTTCAACAATCTCTGCTCCTTGCTTTTCTAGTTCAGCAATGGCAGCTTTCACCACTTCTGCCACGCCTGCATCCAAACCTTCTGCAAAATATTCTGCAGGCACACCGACTTTTAAGCCCTGAATCGGCTTATCCAGTTCTGTGGCGTAATCCACATCATCCTGCTCATAAGAGGTGGAATCTCGCTGATCAAAGCCTGCCATCGCATTTAATAGCCAAGCAGCCTCCTCCGCTGAACGGGTCATGGGGCCGCCTTGATCAAAACTGGAAGCATAGGCAATCATGCCATAACGAGAGACAGCACCATAGGTCGGTTTAATCCCCGTA
>JALUXI010000144.1 GCA_027019045.1 Piscirickettsiaceae bacterium
AGAGACGGTGGCATTGTGTCAAGCGGTGTTAGCCCAAACAGCGCCGCTGCCTGTTGAGGTGGTGACCTATCAATCGCTATTTCAAAAGGTGGTGGGTATTGAGAATATTCATCAAGCCTCTGCTGCAACCTGCCAAGCCGCTTATCAGCAGTTAGGTTTGCCTGAAGTGATGGGCGTGGCGGTAGATGATAAAGTACTATGGGAGCAGTTGCTGTTGACCGAAGCAATTGAGCCACATTTAGGATGGACGGAAAATGGCGAGCGACAAATCACCTGTGTGGTTGAGTTTCCTAAGCATATTGCTTCCTTAGCTCAGCCTGTGAAAGGTCAGCCTGATTTGGTGCAGCGGGTCGAGGTGTATATTGAAGGGATAGAGCTGGCCAATGGTTACTTTGAATTGCAGCAGGCGGAGGATTATCAAGCCGTTTTTGAACAGGAATTGGCAGAACGCAAAAAATTGTCAAAATCCCCAGTCCCGATAGATATTCAACTGCTAGAAACATTGAAACAGCATCCTTTACCAAAGTGCAGTGGTATTGCGTTAGGCGTGGATCGGCTATTGATGTTGCAACAAGGGGTGAAAGAGATTGCGCAAGTGATGCCTTTTATTTTGGAGGGCGAATGATACGATTTATAAATCTATTATTGGGGCTATTGGGATTGAAGTTAGTGAAAGATGAACGCCCCTATTTAAGAGATGAAAACCCAAGAACGGATGAAGGCTGGGATGATATTTTAGAGCCCACACCACGATATCGAATTGTACGGCGAAAAAAGAGGGGTTGACAGGGGGCGTATAATAGTTGTAATTAATTCATTAACCTAATCCTCATATGGAGTCTATAAATGTCTGATATTCCTGTTACCCAACGCGCCACCATGGTGCTATTTTCTGATCCTAAAAGCCCCAATTCTCACCGTATCCGTTTGGTGGCGAAAGAGAAAGAGATTCCCATGGAAATTATTGATGTGAATCCTCATCAATTGCCAGAAGATTTGTTGGAATTAAATCCTTATGGCACTGTGCCAACGCTAGTCGATCGGGATTTGGTGTTATACGATGTGCAGACTGCTTTGGAGTATCTAGATGAGCGCTTCCCGCATCCACCTTTGATGTCAGTCGATCCAACCGTGCGAGCCAGAGCGAGACAGATGCTACGCCAAATCGAAATGGAATGGTATCCATTGGTGGAAACCATTCAGTCATCAGAAGATGAGCAGGCCGTCACTCAAGCCCGTCGTGAGCTGAAAGAACGCCTCATTCAGATGATTCCTGTGTTTGACCATAAGCCCTATTTTATGAGTGATGATTTCTCTTTGGTGGATGTGAGTCTATCCGTGTTAATGTGGCGTTTGCCTTATTTGGGGATTGAGCTGCCGAAGTCGGCGAAGCCGATTAGTGACTATGCCAAGCGGATGTTGGCACGGGAAGAGTTTCCTAATAGTTTGAGTGATGATGAAATCGATATGCGGGATGATATTTAAATGTCAGAGATGATTTCAAATCGCCCCTATTTTATTCGAGCGATGTATGAGTGGATTGTGGACAATGGTTGGACACCGCATGTCCAGGTGGATGCAGACTGGCCAGGGATTCAAGTCCCCTTTGAATACGCAGAAGATGGGGTGATTATTTTAAATATCAGCCCATCAGCGGTCATTGGTCTGCAAATTGAGAATGATTGGATCTCCTGTCGAGCTCGATTTGCAGGCATTGAGCAGAACTTAGGCTTTCCGCCTGAGGCGGTATTGGCCATTTTTGCTCGAGAAAATGGTCAAGGCATGCCTTTCCCACCAGAGCCACACCCTGATGAATTGGAAACCGCTCCTGAGGAGCCTAAAAAGCTAAAGCTAGGGGTGGTGGCATCTGATACTTCAGAGAAAGAAGTAAAGCCATCCAAACCCTCTGAGAAAAAGCCGAAAAAACGAGGCCATTTATCAGTTGTGAAGTAGGGCTTCAATCTTTATGCATGAAGAGAGCAACACAAACTTTTTCCTTGTCTGCGGGAAAGCAGTAGAAGCCGTTAGCGAAATAGGCGGTTAAGCAAGCCAATGTTTGAGCGAAGCGAGTTTTGGCTTGCCAGCCTATGAGCTCTACGGATTCACTGCTTGAAGCAATCAAGGAAAAAGTTTGTGTTGCTCTCTGGGAATGGCAAGGTAGACTTTAATTAGCACTTCCTTAAAAGGGTCGAATGATTTGGCAATCAGGGAAGACATCTAGCACCTTGTCTTGATTCTGAGATTCAAATAGCAGTTTGAGATTGGGGCCTGCGTCCATGGTGAAGTAGACTTCCACACCTGCTTGTCGTAATTGCCAAACGGTTTGCATGGCAGCGAGAGAGGCAGGTTGCCAATAGACGATGGGC
>JALUXI010000145.1 GCA_027019045.1 Piscirickettsiaceae bacterium
AAAGTGGTACTATTGGGGCAAGTTGTGTTTTTTCAAGGCTTGCTTGAGTTTTTCGTCATAGGCTTCAAGATGGTTCACTCGAATCATCGACTTTAAGGTCTTCACATAGACCTCTCGGCGTTGGGAATAGTTGATTAAACCTTCAACTAAATGCATCCCATCTGGGAACTGATGTGCTTGCCGCTGTTGCCAGCGGATGTCTTGTACAGCTTTAAAAGCGTTGTGACTATTGATGTTACGCATATAAGCAAAAACCGAAGCTTGTACCGTTGGGAAAACTTTGACGGCATAATAGCCTTTTCCCTTTTGAGGGTGCTTGGGGGGAATGCCACAGCCTGGTTTAAAGCACCATTGTCCAAAAAAGTTGCGCCCCTCTCTGGCAAAACGAGAGGTACCCCATGCAGATTCATTTGCTGCCTGTGCCAATGCCATAGAAGGTGGAATAATATCCACTTTCTTCAGTAGTTCGGTTTTAATTTGTGCTAAGGTTTTGCCTTCGGTTTTTACTTTATAATGCTGAATCAACCACTGCCAGCGGGTATGATGTAGGTTCACAGGAAAGTGCTGAATCCAAAACCGTTGTCGCATAATGGTCAAATCCGCCCGCTCAATTTTGGGGTAGAGGAAACGAAAGAACGCCTGCTTGCGTTCTTGGATATTTTTAATCGCTGCAAAATTCGGCACTGGTTCCGCTGCTGACAGCCAAGCACTGAGTGAAATGGCACTGATAAACACAGCGGAGATTAACAATGGAATGGGATTAAATCGTTTTTTGATCATAGGTATTTAAGCATCCAATAAAAAACCCGACTGGAAAACCGAGTCGGGTTTCTCTAAAGTGGTTGGATAAAAGCGAATTTAGCTTTCTAAGTCTCCACATTTTAAATTACCTGGTACGGCAATATCAATGCGACGGGGGTTGGGTAAGTTGAGGTTGTTCATAATGACCTCAAAATCTTCATAAGGGCGATTGTTACCGACGCGTATATTGAACTGTTTCTCTTCACCAATGGTGGTTTGGGTAAAGCCTTTATAGTCATGAGCGGGGAAGATTTGGGTCTCTTCTGGCAGGTCATTAAACAGTCTTTGCAAAGAAGCATACATGGCATCATTACTACCGAGTTGGAAATCGGTACGACCACAGTCACGAACCATTAAGGTATCCCCTGTAAAGGCGGCACCTTCAATCACATAGGTGATGTCATTGTTGGTATGACCTGGGGTGTGCCAGCAGGTGATGGTTTGCTCACCCAGCTTAAACTCATCACCTTCATCAGCCAAAATATCGGCACATTCAGAATGAGAATTCTTATGCACAACAATTTTTCCGCCCGTTGCTTTGCGGATGGGGCCTGCACCTGTGATATGGTCGGCATGAATATGGGTTTCAAACAAGTATTTAACGGTTAACCCCAGCTCTTTAATATGCTGCAAATCTCTTTCAACTTGCTCCAAAACGGTATCGATAATCGCCGCCTCTTTTGTGGCTTCATCCCATAAAATATAGGTGTAGGTCCAAGTGTCATAGTCAAACAGTTGACGGATTTTCATATTACAATACCTCGTTTAATGATTCTGACAATTATCCCGACTTTTATTTTAAAAATCAAGATTCAAAAATACATTTTATCCATATATAAAAAAGACTTATGACCAATCTAAAAACTTTTGATACTGATCTAACCACTTTGTCAAACTTGCTTGTGCAGCCGAAAACTTTACCTTCTATTTTATCTCAATGCCAAATCAAAGACCGTTTTCGTCTGCAAAGACAGTTTCAAACCCTGTTGAAAATACGCCCTCACCGTGAACAGGATGAAAAGTGGCAGCGGGACTGGGAAAACTGGCAAAATCGTGTCAAAAAATCGATGGCATTGAGTCAGCAGCGGGCAGCTCGAGTGCCGCAGCCGATCGTATTTGATGAGCAGTTACCTGTGGCTCAACGCAAAGCAGAGTTGGTCGAGCTGATTGAACAGCATCAAGTGGTGGTGATTGCGGGGGAGACGGGATCGGGGAAGACCACGCAGATTCCGAAAATGTGTCTGGAAGCGGGACAGGGGATTTTTGGCAGAATCGGTTGCACGCAACCTCGCCGTTTGGCGGCTCGGAGTGTGGCAGAGCGGATTGCGGAAGAGTTGGGATCAAGCTTGGGAGAGTTGGTTGGCTATCAGGTGCGGTTCCATGACCAAGTACAGGCAGATAGCCTAATTAAGGTGATGACCGATGGGATTTTATTGGCAGAGGTGCAGAATGATCCTTTTTTAAATCAATACGATACGATTATTATTGATGAAGCCCATGAACGCAGTATCAATATTGATTTTCTATTGGGGATTTTAAAAAAACTTC
>JALUXI010000146.1 GCA_027019045.1 Piscirickettsiaceae bacterium
CAAGAAAATTGCACCGAAACAGTATGGGCAACCCAATAAAAGCTTTAAGCAACCTAGCCAAACCACTAAACCCAATGCAGCACAAGCGGGCAAAACCGCACCTCAACGCTCTGGGGCTTCTCGTTGGTTAGGGCCTTTGGCGGGACTGGCAGCGGGAGGACTTTTGGCCGCCATGCTTTTTGGCGATGGCTTTGAAGGCTTACAAATCATGGACATGCTGATTTTTGCTCTGATTGCTTTCTTGTTATTTAAATTCTTTGCCAGCCGCCGTAAGCACGCCGTATCAGAAGCCGCTCATGCTCAAACGGGGTATGCAGAGCCTGCACAGCCCCAGCAAAACGCTCACGCTTTCCAAGCCAGTGAGCCATCTTATGAACCAACTGCAGGCGGTGGTAGCATCATTGGTTCAGCCCTGTCAGAGGATGCGGAACATGTACCTGTGGCACCGAGTTGGTTTGATGAAGCAAGCTTTTTAGAGGCAGCCAAACATAACTTCGTTGAAGTACAAAAGGCATGGGATGCGGGTAATTTAGAGACTATTCGCTCATACTGCTCACCTGAGCTATTTGAACAACTTCAACAACACATCCAACCAGGGGTCAACCACACAGAAGTGGATACCCTCTATGCTGAAATTGCTGATATGGCTGTGGAAGGTGATGATTTTATTGTCAGTGTCCGCTTTAGTGGCTTCATTAAAGAAGACGGAAAGCTACACGCTTTCAATGAAATTTGGCACCTCAGCCGTCCTGTCGATGGTTCAGGCAACTGGAAAATTATCGGCATTCAGCCAGGACACGAAACAGATTAAGCCTGATCAACTGGAACAGTCCTTGCTTAAGCCTTATTGATATTTTACCAAGGAGGCAAAACTATGACACTTCAACGCACACTAGGGCTGTTCCTACTGCTCTTTTCTGGGCTTTTTCTCACTGCCTGTTCTAAGGAAAAAGTCCATATCACCTCTGCGGCAGTGGTCAATATGGATAAGGGGTCAGGCAACTTTGACCGTATTCTAAAAATCTGTTTCGACAAACCGATTGAGTCCGAGTACTACCATAAGGTGACCATTATCACCTATGAGAATGTCACCATCAAAGGCGAAGGTCGCATTCGCCCCTTGGCTTCACAACCTGATGCCAAATGTCACCTTAAAAACATCTATCTCTACATCAATAAAAACTCACCGCCCAATGCCAGAGAGTTGATTCACGACTATGTTAAACCAGGCAATATTCGCTTACTTAAGGTTCAACTCTACTTCGACAAGCCGGAAGGTAAAGAGATTCCAATTGATGAGAAGCTATTTAGAGACTTATAGAGAGATGGATTAAAGCCTGCTAATCAATAGCAGGCTTTTTTTTATCTTCATCAGAAGTTGGTGACAAAGTTTTTGTTTGAGATGAAGAAGCATTTACTTTAAGGGTTTTGATAGATGCCTTTACCAAGAGGGTATCCACACCCACATCTCGTAACTGGTTACGCACCTTATTCATCTGCAAGCGATCAAAGAAAGGACCTAGACGCAAACGATAATAGGTGCGCTTTTCTCCTTTCAGAGAAGACAGCTGCGTCTCAAATCCAAAGCGCTTAAGACGCGCCTGCTCTTTTTTCGCCACTGTCTCTGATCCAAAAGAACCCGCTTGAATGTAATAAGGCTGTGGCAACTTAACCGGCAACGGTTCGGCGTCCACCACCACTTCTGTTTTTGCCAAACCATGATAAAAAGTATAATGCACTTTTTCAGGTGCCTTGGGCACAGGTAACGCCTCAACCACTTTCTTCTCAGTTGCAGGAACCTTATCCTGCGCCTTCTGTGACCTCTCTACCGAAGGCTCAGTCGGTTCACTTTTTTGACTCACCGGTGTTGATTGTACCGTTTGCGCCTTATCAGCATGATCACGAGGCTGCAACTTTTCAGAACGCACCCCAGCATGCATAAAGTGCGACACCACCAAATAGCCCGCAAAGATGACTAACCCAAGCGACACCATCAATAGGCTCAGTTGCTTTCCAGTCAAACCTTCTGCCGCTGCCGCCTCAGGTTGATTCAGCTGAGATTTGCGTTGATACGCCTTTTTCGGCTGAACACCGTGTCGATAATCTCTAGCCAATTACATCTTCTCCAAAGCACGCACACCAATAATTTTCAATCCATTTTTCAATACCTGCTGTACCGCCGCAATCAGCGTCAAGCGGGCAGCTCGCACCGCCTCATCTTCCACCAAAAATTGGCTGGCATTGTAATAACTATGCAGCAGGTGCGCCAACTCCTTTAAATAGTATGCAATTTGATGCGGTTCACGGGCTTTCGCCGCTCTCGCCACCACCTCAGGATAGCGGCTT
>JALUXI010000147.1 GCA_027019045.1 Piscirickettsiaceae bacterium
ATCAAGTAGTAACTTAACAGTTTTAAGTGCTGTCGGGCTTGACCAGTCATAACCGCCAAAGAGGGCATAACGAATTTGCCCTTTCTTATCAATGAGGTAGGTACTGGGATAAGCAAAGACTTTCCACTCTTTTACCACTGTGCCATTGGGGTCTAATAAAATCGGAAAATTCACTGGATGCTGCTGAAGAAATGCCTTAATCGCAGGTTTATCTTCTGCCAAATTTACCGCCAATATCTCAAATGGCTGTCCCTTTAACTGTTTTTTAAGCTGCACCATGGAGGGAATCTCATGCACACAAGGTGGACACCAACTTGCCCAAAAATTCAGCAACACCACCTTACCTCGATAGGCTTGCAAATTCACCTGCCGCCCTTGCAAATCTTGCAACACCAAAGAGCGATTCTGCTCACCTTGATAAAGTGGAATCGCCTCACCACGGCTTGCTTTTTCTGCTAAGGGTGCGGCAAGTGGCTCAACAGTGGAGACGGGAGCAAGGGCTTGTCGGGGCTGATTTAAATATGGCACCAACACCTCCATGGCTTGCATCAATTGTGGTACCAACTGTTTAGCCGTCTGCTGTTCAATATTCATCGCATCTGGACGAAAATAGTAACGGTCTCGCACCTTGGGTACCAGTTTAAAAAAGACATCCGAACCCGCTGAAGAGAGCTTCTCAACCAACTCCAGCAGATGCCAACGCCAAGGCGACAGCTCAGCTTGTAAAACCATCACAGGCAGATTTAAACGAGAGACACTCGGCCAATACACCGCCGATTTGCCCGCTTCAGGCGTTTGAATATACAGATTAGGATTCAGTAGAATCAGGCCAATCCCCCGTACAGGTTGCTGCTCAACCTTCACCAATGCTTTAACCGCCAAAGCAGCGGCTCGATTGGGTGCCACAACAAACAGCGGCAGTTGTGGATGCTCGGTTTTGAGTTGCTGAATTAGATCAGCAATGACTGAGGGAGAGATCTTTTGCAGACTGCTTGGTGCAGTGGGGAGAAAATAGCTATCAAAAAGGTCGGGCAGAATGACAGAAATATGCTTGGCTTGCAACTGCTTGGCGATTTGCACCTCTTCTGGCAAAACACCATATTCAGAAGGGATCCAAAGCAGCTGAGCCATTGGCTGCTCGGCTTCAAAACGAGTCAATGACAGTGACTCTGCTGAAGACTCCTCATTGGCATGGACAGTGCCCACTAGCCCCCATGCTAAAATAATACCCCACAATAGCCGCATGAACCTCATTAACACCCCCTTCATCCAACTCCTCCTTAAATAAACTTTAAATCTTTTATTCACTCACCACAAGATTGACCGTTAAAACCGTTCATAAATGACAAAATCAAAATCAAAAGCGTGTCGCTCATCTTTTGGGTGCGGCTGCCTTGAAACCTCTTGCCATGTTTGGCGATCAAAAGCAGGAAAAAAAGCATCCGCTTCAATTTCGGTGTCCACTTCAGTTAAATAGAGTCGATTTGCAAGCGGCAGAAACAGCCGATAAATCTGCTCACCGCCCATCACCATCACCTCATCCACCTCTAACAAAGCATCCAGAAGTGCTTCCATTTCCTGAAAGACTTCCACCCCATCCAACTGCAAATTCGCATCTCGACTCAGTACAAAATTAGGACGACCTGGCAGTGGTCGGCTGCCAATGGATTCAAAAGTTTTTCGTCCCATCACCACAGGCTTGCCGAGTGTCTGCTGCTTAAAATATTTAAAATCATCAGGCAGATGCCAAGGCATTTGATTGTCTCGCCCAATCGCAAGGTGCTTGTCCACTGCCGCAATTAAGCTAATCTTCGGCTTTCGTTGACTCACACCGAGACCTCCGCTTTGATATGCGGATGACTTTGATAGCCTTCCACTTCAAAATCTTCATACTGATAATCAAAAATACTTTCTGGCTTGCGTTTAATTTTCAGCTTGGGCAGCGGATAGGGTTCACGGCTAACCTGTAATTTCGCCTGCTCTAAGGTATTGTTATAGAGATGAACATCGCCGCCCGTCCAAATAAATTCGCCCACTTCCAAATCCGTCTGCTGAGCAATCATATGCACCAACAAAGCGTAAGAGGCGATATTGAACGGCACCCCCAAAAAGGTATCTGCCGAGCGTTGATAGAGCTGACAGGAAAGTTTGCCCTCTGCCACATAAAATTGAAAAAAAGCATGACAGGTCGCCAAGGCCATTCGCCCCTGCTTTACATTCTCTTGCGGACTCATCGATTCATCTGGCAGATCAGCAGGGTTCCAAGCCGAAACCAACATCCGTCGGCTATTAGGATTCTGCTTAAGCGTGTCAATAATTTGCTGAATCTG